>NZ_VMMJ01000031.1:0-48990 GCF_013277145.1 Streptococcus sp. 3705
TAATGCTCAATGAAAATCAAAGAGCAAACTAGGAAGCTAGCCGCAGGCTGTACTTGAGTACGGCAAGGTGAAGCTGACGTGGTTTGAATTTGATTTTCGAAGAGTATAAATGATTTTAAAACTGTGAGAAAGATCCTTCTTGCAGTTTTTTCTTTATGATTTTTGAGGTTACCACGTTATTTATTCGGTTAAATTCTTGTAATTTTAGGTTTTTTATGGTAGAATGTGCTCAAGTAATACGAAAGGCGAACTTTAAAATGTCAAAACAATTGATCTATTCGGGAAAAGCTAAAGATATCTATACAACTGAGGATGAAAATCTTATTATTTCAACTTACAAGGACCAGGCGACTGCTTTCAATGGTGTTAAGAAGGAGCAGATTGCGGGCAAGGGAGTGTTGAATAATCAGATTTCATCTTTTATTTTTGAGAAATTAAATGCGGCTGGTGTGGCGACTCACTTTGTGGAGAAGCTTTCAGACACGGAACAACTCAATAAAAAGGTTAAGATTATTCCTTTGGAAGTCGTGCTCCGCAACTATACTGCTGGCTCCTTTTCAAAACGTTTTGGTGTGGATGAGGGAATTGCCTTGGAGACTCCGATTGTCGAATTTTACTACAAAAATGATGATTTGGATGATCCATTTATCAATGACGAGCATGTGAAATTCCTACAGATTGCGGATGACAAGCAAATCGTCTACTTGAAGGAAGAAACGCGTCGTATTAATGAACTTTTGAAGGTCTGGTTTGCTGAGATTGGGCTTAAGTTGATTGATTTTAAGCTAGAGTTCGGTTTTGACAAGGATGGCAAGATTATCTTGGCAGATGAATTTTCACCAGATAACTGCCGTTTGTGGGATGCAGATGGCAACCACATGGATAAGGATGTTTTCCGTAGGGGATTAGGAGAGCTAACAGACGTTTATGAGATTGTTTGGGAAAAGTTGAAGGAATTGAAATAATCTATTTGCAAGACTCTCAAGGTCATTTGGAAACATTGCAAGAGCTGAAATAAAGGAATAAGAATTGATGGATAAACGTATTTTTGTTGAAAAAAAGGCTGATTTTCAGGTCAAGTCAGAGAGTTTGGTTAGAGAACTCCAGCATAACTTGGGACTTTCAAGCTTGAAAAGTATTCGCATCGTGCAAGTGTATGATGTCTTTGACTTGGTTGAGGACTTGTTTGCACCTGCAGAGAAGCACATATTCTCTGAGCAGGTGACAGACCATGTTTTGGATGAAGTAGCTGTGCAGGCGGATCTTGCCAACTATGCTTTCTTTGCCATTGAAAGCCTACCAGGGCAGTTTGACCAGCGTGCAGCATCTTCGCAGGAAGCCTTGCTTTTACTAGGAAGTTCGACTGATGTAACGGTTAATACAGCCCAACTTTACTTGGTGAATAAAGATATTGATGCGGCTGAGTTGGAAGCGGTCAAGAACTATCTGCTCAACCCAGTTGATTCTCGTTTCAAGGACATCACGGTAGGGATTGCCAAGCAGGAATTTTCAGAGTCAGACAAGACCATTCCAAAATTGACTTTCTTTGAAAGCTATACGGCAGAAGACTTTGCTCGCTACAAGGCCGAGCAAGGGATGGCCATGGAAGTGGATGATTTACTCTTTATCCAAGACTATTTCAAGTCAATCGGGCGCGTGCCGACGGAAACAGAACTCAAGGTTTTGGACACTTACTGGTCTGACCACTGCCGTCACACGACTTTTGAGACAGAGTTGAAACACATCGACTTTTCAGCTTCTAAATTCCAAAAACAATTGCAGTCAACCTATGACAAGTATATTACCATGCGTGAGGAGTTGGGGCGTTCTGAAAAACCGCAAACCTTGATGGATATGGCGACTATTTTCGGTCGTTATGAGCGTGCTAATGGACGTTTGGACGACATGGAAGTATCAGACGAAATCAATGCCTGTTCGGTTGAAATCGAAGTGGACGTTGATGGTGTGAAAGAGCCATGGCTCCTAATGTTCAAGAATGAAACTCACAACCACCCAACGGAAATTGAGCCATTTGGTGGGGCGGCTACTTGTATCGGTGGTGCTATTCGTGACCCATTGTCAGGACGTTCATACGTTTACCAAGCTATGCGTATCTCAGGTGCCGGTGATATTACAGCACCGATTTCGGAAACGCGTGCTGGGAAATTACCACAACAGGTCATTTCTAAGACAGCGGCTCATGGTTATTCTTCATACGGTAACCAAATTGGGCTTGCGACGACCTACGTTCGTGAATACTTCCACCCAGGCTTTGTAGCTAAACGTATGGAACTTGGTGCCGTTGTTGGTGCGGCTCCTAAGGGCAATGTCGTTCGTGAAAAACCGGAAGCGGGAGATGTGATTATTCTCCTTGGAGGTAAGACTGGACGTGATGGTGTCGGTGGTGCGACAGGTTCTTCTAAGGTTCAAACAGTTGAGTCAGTTGAGACTGCTGGTGCTGAGGTTCAAAAAGGGAATGCCATCGAAGAACGCAAGATTCAACGCCTTTTCCGTAATGGCCAAGTAACACGTCTTATCAAGAAGTCTAATGACTTTGGTGCTGGTGGTGTCTGTGTGGCTATCGGTGAATTGGCAGACGGTCTTGAAATCGACCTCAACAAGGTTCCTCTTAAATACCAAGGCTTGAATGGTACAGAAATTGCCATCTCTGAATCACAAGAACGGATGGCGGTTGTGGTTCGTCCTGAAGATGTGGATGCCTTCGTTACTGAATGTAACAAAGAAAATATTGACGCTGTTGTTGTGGCGACAGTGACTGAAAAACCAAATCTTGTCATGCACTGGAATGGTGAAACCATTGTCGACTTGGAACGTTGTTTCCTTGATACTAATGGTGTACGTGTTGTGGTAGATGCTAAGGTCGTTGACAAGGATGTCAAGCTTCCAGAAGAACGTCAAACATCTGCTGAAACCCTTGAAGCGGATACTCTTGAAGTCTTGTCTGATCTCAACCATGTGAGTCAAAAAGGCTTGCAGACCATCTTTGACTGTTCGGTCGGTCGTTCTACAGTCAACCATCCGCTTGGTGGTCGCTACCAACTCACACCGACTGAGGCTTCTGTGCAGAAATTGCCTGTACAACATGGTGTGACTCATACTGCCTCAGTCATGGCTCAAGGATTTAACCCTTATTTGGCAGAATGGTCTCCATACCACGGTGCTGCTTATGCGGTTATCGAAGCTACGGCTCGTCTAGTAGCGACAGGTGCCAATTGGTCTAAGGCTCGCTTCTCTTACCAAGAGTACTTCGAGCGCATGGACAAACAAGCTGAGCGTTTCGGTCAGCCAGTAGCTGCTCTTCTAGGTTCTATCGAAGCTCAGATTCAGCTTGGCTTGCCATCTATCGGTGGGAAGGACTCTATGTCTGGTACCTTTGAAGAGTTGACGGTGCCACCAACCTTGGTTGCCTTTGGGGTAACGACAGCAGATAGCCGTAAGGTGCTCTCTCCAGAATTTAAAGTTGCTGGGGAAAACATCTACTACATCCCAGGTCAAGCTCTTGCTGCAGAGATTGATTTTGACTTGATTAAGTCTAACTTTGCTCAGTTTGAATCCCTTCAAAAGGCTCACAAAGTAACAGCTGCTTTAGCTGTCAAATACGGCGGTGTGGTTGAAAGTTTGGCACTTGCTACTTTTGGAAATCATATCGGTGCAGAGGTAATCTTGCCTGAACTTGAAAGTTCTTTGACAGCACAATTGGGCGGATTTGTCTTCACATCTCCTGAAGAAATTGCTGGAGTAGAGAAAATCGGTCAAACAAGTGCAGACTTTACACTCCTTGTCAACGGTGTGAAGCTAGATGGACACAAGCTTGACAGTGCCTTCCAAGGAAAACTGGAAAAAGTTTACCCAACAGAGTTTGCCCAAGCCAAAGAACTAGATGAAGTACCAGCTGTGGTATCAGATGTTGTGATTAAAGCAAAAGAAAAGGTTGAAAAACCTGTGGTTTACATCCCAGTCTTCCCAGGCACCAACTCGGAATATGACTCAGCCAAGGCCTTCGAAAAAGAAGGTGCAGAGGTTAACTTGGTACCATTTGTGACCTTGCATGAAGAAGCCATTGTCAAGTCAGTTGAAACTATGGTTGACAACATCGGCAAGGCTAACATCCTCTTCTTTGCAGGTGGTTTCTCAGCTGCGGACGAGCCAGATGGTTCAGCCAAGTTTATCGTCAATATCCTGCTTAATGAAAAAGTCCGTGTGGCTATTGATAGCTTTATCGCCCGTGGTGGCTTAATTATCGGTATCTGTAATGGATTCCAGGCCTTGGTCAAATCAGGTCTTCTTCCATACGGGAACTTTGAGGATGCTACTAGTACTAGTCCAACCCTCTTCTACAATGATGCCAACCAACACGTGGCCAAGATGGTGGAAACCCGCATTGCCAATACCAACTCACCATGGTTGACTGGTGTGCAAGTGGGTGATATCCACGCCATTCCTGTTTCGCACGGTGAAGGGAAATTTGTCGTGACGGCCGAGGAATTTGCAGAGCTCCGTGACAATGGCCAAATTTTGAGCCAATACGTTGATTTTGACGGCAAACCAAGTATGGATTCTAAGTACAATCCGAATGGTTCCGTCCATGCCATTGAAGGAATTACCAGCAAAAACGGTCAAATCATCGGTAAGATGGGCCACTCAGAACGTTATGAGGACGGTCTTTTCCAAAACATCCCAGGAAATAAAGACCAGCACCTGTTCGCGTCGGCGGTTAAATACTTTACTGGAAAATAAGACTTGCAGATTTTCTAATAGATAGTATCTGCAATGTAAAAGTCATGTAGATCTAGCTCTTGGTGATTACAAATGAAAATTAGGTATAAAAAATGACATACGAAGTAAAATCTCTTAATGAAGAATGTGGTGTTTTCGGTATCTGGGGACATCCAGATGCTGCTAAATTGACCTATTTTGGTCTCCATAGTCTTCAGCACCGTGGTCAGGAGGGGGCAGGAATCCTCTCCAACGATCAGGGACAATTGAAGCGCCATCGTGACATGGGACTTCTATCAGAAGTGTTCAGAAATCCTGCTAACTTAGATAAATTGACAGGAACTGGTGCGATTGGGCATGTTCGTTACGCGACTGCTGGCGAAGCTTCTGTAGATAATATCCAGCCCTTCCTCTTCCGTTTTCACGATATGCAGTTTGGCTTGGCTCATAATGGAAATCTGACCAATGCAGCCTCTCTCAAGAAAGAATTGGAAGATAGAGGAGCGATTTTCAGTGCGACTTCGGACTCTGAAATCTTGGCTCACCTCATTCGTCGCAGTCACAATCCTAGTCTGATGGGCAAAATCAAGGAAGCGCTCAGTCTTGTCAAAGGTGGTTTTGCCTATATCTTGTTGTTTGAAGACAAGTTGATTGCGGCTCTTGACCCTAATGGCTTCCGTCCGCTTTCGATCGGGAAAATGGCCAACGGAGCTGTGGTAGTTTCCTCTGAAACTTGTGCTTTTGAGGTTATTGGTGCAGAATGGATTCGCGATTTGAAGCCAGGTGAGATTGTGATCATTGATGACAAGGGCATCCAGTATGATAGCTATACAGATGATACCCAGCTGGCAATTTGTTCTATGGAGTATATCTACTTTGCTCGGCCTGATTCTAACATTCATGGTGTCAATGTTCATACGGCTCGTAAACGTATGGGTGCCCAATTGGCGCGTGAATTCAAGCATGAGGCGGATATCGTGGTCGGTGTGCCCAATTCTTCCCTCAGCGCGGCTATGGGATTTGCGGAAGAGTCCGGGCTACCAAATGAAATGGGCCTCATCAAGAACCAATACACCCAACGTACCTTTATCCAACCGACTCAAGAATTGCGGGAGCAAGGGGTGCGGATGAAACTATCTGCTGTTTCTGGTGTTGTAAAAGGCAAGCGTGTGGTTATGATTGATGACTCTATTGTACGTGGAACAACCTCTCGTCGGATCGTTCAGCTCTTGAAAGAAGCGGGTGCAACTGAGGTTCACGTTGCTATTGGTAGTCCAGCGCTAGCTTATCCATGTTTCTACGGGATTGATATCCAGACCCGTCAGGAGCTAATTGCGGCCAATCATACGGTCGAAGAAACTCGCCAAATCATTGGTGCGGACAGTCTGACTTATCTTTCTGTTGAGGGGTTGATTGATTCAATTGGTATTGAAACAGATGCGCCAAATGGTGGTCTATGTGTCGCTTATTTTGATGGTGATTACCCAACGCCTCTCTACGACTATGAAGAAGACTATCGTAGAAGTTTGGAAGAAAAGACGAGTTTTTACAAATAGACAATAGATCCTCCATTAAAGAAAAGGAATATAAAAATGGCAAATAAAAATGCTTATGCTCCACGTCTCACTACTGACTAAAAGCTAAAGCATTTGTCAGTAGACGCTTTCTCCTATGGGAACAAAGCTAGAGACCTGACTAGTATTTTTAGATAAAATAATTGTTTATCTAAAAATACGTCGCAATCTTTCTCAAAGAAAAGGAACATAAAAATGACAAATAAAAATGCTTATGCCCAGTCTGGCGTGGATGTTGAAGCGGGTTATGAAGTTGTTGAACGGATTAAAAAGCACGTGGCTCGTACGGAGCGTGCAGGTGTCATGGGAGCTCTGGGTGGCTTTGGTGGTATGTTTGACCTTTCAAAGACTGGGGTTAAAGAACCCGTCTTGATTTCAGGAACTGACGGTGTCGGAACCAAACTCATGCTGGCTATCAAGTACGACCAGCACGATACTATCGGTCAGGACTGTGTGGCCATGTGTGTCAACGATATCATTGCTGCAGGTGCGGAGCCCCTCTATTTCCTTGACTACGTCGCAACTGGCAAGAATGAACCAGCTAAGCTAGAACAAGTGGTTGCTGGTGTGGCAGAAGGTTGTGTGCAGGCAGGTGCTGCCCTCATCGGTGGGGAAACGGCTGAAATGCCTGGCATGTACGGCGAAGATGACTATGACTTGGCTGGTTTTGCGGTCGGTGTTGCAGAAAAATCTCAAATCATTGACGGTTCAAAGGTGGCAGAGGGAGATGTTCTTCTCGGACTTGCTTCAAGTGGGATTCATTCCAATGGTTACTCTCTCGTCCGTCGTGTCTTTGCGGATTACACAGGTGAGGAAGTCCTTCCAGAATTGGAAGGCAAGCAACTCAAGGACGTTCTTCTTGAGCCAACTCGTATCTATGTCAAGGCTGTTTTGCCACTCATCAAGGAAGAGTTGGTCAACGGCATTGCCCACATCACTGGTGGTGGCTTTATTGAGAATGTCCCTCGCATGTTTGCAGCTGATCTAGCAGCTGAGATTGAGGAAGACAAGGTTCCAGTTTTACCGATTTTCAAAGCCCTTGAAAAATACGGTGAAATCAAGCATGAAGAAATGTTTGAAATCTTCAATATGGGTGTGGGACTCATGCTGGCAGTTAGCCCTGAAAATGTAAGTCGTGTCAAGGAATTGTTGGATGAACCAGTCTATGAAATTGGTCGTATCGTCAAGAAAGAAAACGAAAGTGTCATCATCAAATGAAAAAAATAGCGGTTTTTGCCTCAGGTAATGGCTCAAATTTTCAGGTGATTGCTGAAGAATTTCCAGTAGAGTTTGTCTTTTCAGACCATCGTGACGCCTATGTGCTCGAGCGTGCAGACAAGCTCGTCGTTCTGTCCTATGCTTTTGAACTCAAGGAGTTTGAGAACAAGGCAGACTACGAAGCAGCTCTTGTCGAACTCTTGGAAGAACACCAGATTGACTTGGTTTGCCTAGCAGGCTACATGAAAATCGTTGGGCCAACCTTATTGGCGGCTTATGAAGGACGAATCATCAATATTCATCCAGCCTACCTGCCAGAATTTCCAGGAGCTCATGGGATTGAGGACGCTTGGAATGCTGGCGTTGCTGAGAGCGGCGTGACTATTCACTGGGTAGATTCTGGTGTGGACACTGGTAAGATCATCAAACAAGTCCGTGTGCCTCGGTTATCTGATGATACCATAGCCAGTTTTGAAGCTCGCATCCATGAGGCAGAGTACAAGTTGTATCCGGAAGTAGTGAAGGCTCTATTTACAGATTGACTTTTTGTTGATTCATATGATATCTTTGATTTTAAATTGGAGTCAGTATTTGTTGAAGACGGCTTCAAACGGAGGTATTTGTAATGTTAGAATCTAAAAAAACAACTCGATATGTATTTTATGTCTATCTGATGTTATTAACTTGGGGAATCTTATTTAAGTTTGAAACTAATCCTGAATTTATAGCATTTTTCTTAGCTCCAAGGTACATCAATTGGATTCCATTTTCAGAACCACTAATAGTAGATGGGAAAATTGTTTTTGCTGAAATGTTATTTAATCTGATTTCCTTTATTCCATTAGGTGTTTGTTTCCCTCTGATAAAAACTAATTTATCTAGTTTAAAAATAGTCGGGACAGGTTTCTTGATTAGTTTATTGTTTGAGTGCTTACAATATATTTTAGCAATAGGTATAACAGATATAACGGATTTGGCTTTAAATACGCTAGGTGTTTGTGTAGGCTTATTGATTTATCAAATTTTTATAAGAGTGTTCAAATCACAGACTAGAAAATGGGTCAATATCTTAGGTATGCTTAGCCTTGGTTTTGCTTATCTTGTTTTACTGTTACTGCATTTAATTGGTGTTTAACTAATGATTAAAAAGGAGAATATAATGACTAAACGCGCCTTAATCAGTGTCTCAGACAAATCGGGCATTGTTGAATTTGCCCAAGAACTTAAAAAACTTGGATGGGAGATTATCTCGACGGGTGGGACCAAGGTTGCCCTTGATAATGCTGGGGTGAAGACCATTGCGATTGATGATGTGACTGGTTTTCCAGAAATGATGGATGGTCGTGTCAAGACCCTTCATCCAAATATTCACGGTGGGCTTCTCGCTCGTCGTGACTTGGATAGTCACCTGGAAGCGGCCAAGGACAATCAAATCGAGCTCATTGACCTTGTGGTGGTCAACCTTTACCCATTCAAGGAAACGATTCTCAAACCAGACGTGACGTACGCTGATGCTGTGGAGAATATTGATATTGGTGGGCCATCTATGCTTCGTTCAGCAGCGAAGAATCATGCCAGCGTGACGGTTGTGGTAGACCCTGCTGACTATACAGTGGTTTTGGACGAGTTGTCAGCCAATGGTGAAACGACTTACGAAACGCGTCAACGTTTAGCGGCCAAAGTTTTCCGTCACACAGCGGCTTACGATGCCTTGATTGCAGAGTATTTTACAGCTCAAGTGGGTGAAGAAAAACCTGAAAAACTGACCTTGACCTATGATCTCAAACAAGCCATGCGTTACGGTGAGAACCCTCAACAAGACGCGGACTTTTACCAGAAAGCTTTGCCGACTGATTACTCCATTGCTTCAGCCAAACAGCTCAATGGGAAAGAACTATCCTTCAACAATATTCGTGACGCTGATGCGGCCATTCGTATTATCCGTGACTTCAAAGACCGTCCAACCGTTGTGGCTCTCAAACACATGAACCCATGTGGAATCGGTCAGGCAGATGACATCGAAACTGCTTGGGATTACGCTTATGAGTCTGACCCAGTGTCTATCTTTGGTGGGATTGTCGTTCTCAACCGTGAGGTGGATGCTGCGACAGCTGAGAAGATGCACGGCGTTTTCCTTGAAATCATCATCGCACCAAGCTATACGGATGAGGCGCTAGCTATTTTGACCAATAAAAAGAAAAACTTGCGTATCCTTGCCTTGCCATTTGATGCTCAAGAGGCCAGTGAAGTGGAAGCAGAATACACAGGTGTGGTTGGCGGGCTCCTTGTTCAAAATCAAGATGTGGTCAAGGAAAGCCCAGCTGACTGGCAAGTGGTGACCAAACGTCAGCCAACTGAGATAGAGGCGACTGCTCTTGAGTTTGCTTGGAAGGCTATTAAATACGTCAAATCAAACGGAATCATTGTAACCAACGACCACATGACACTTGGTGTTGGCCCAGGTCAAACCAACCGTGTGGCTTCAGTCCGTATTGCCATTGACCAAGCCAAAGACCGCCTTGACGGTGCTGTACTTGCTTCGGATGCCTTCTTCCCATTTGCGGATAACGTGGAAGAAATCGCCAAAGCAGGTATCAAAGCTATCATTCAGCCTGGAGGCTCCGTCCGTGACCAAGAATCCATCGAAGCTGCTGACAAATATGGCTTGACTATGGTCTTCACAGGAGTGAGACATTTTAGACATTAAGAACGTTAAAGGGAAGAAAACAGTTTCTTTCCTTTTTTTGCGTAAAAACGCGGAGTGAAACAAGATTAAAACGAACGTTTGTGGTATAATGTTATTAAATAATTCGCAAAAGAGGTTGAGAGATGAAGCTGTTAGTTGTCGGTTCGGGTGGTCGTGAACATGCGATTGCTAAGAAGTTGCTTGAGTCAAAAGAGGTAGAAAAGGTTTTTGTTGCTCCTGGGAATGATGGGATGACTCTGGATGGTTTGGAATTGGTAAATATCTCTATTTCCGAACATTCTGAATTGATTGAATTTGTAAAAGCCAACGATGTTGCTTGGTCATTTATCGGGCCAGATGACGCCCTTGCGGCTGGTATCGTGGATGATCTCCATGCAGTTGGTCTCAAAGCCTTTGGTCCGACAAGATTGGCAGCTGAGCTGGAGTGGTCCAAGGATTTTGCCAAGGAAATCATGGTCAAATACGGCGTTCCGACAGCAGCCTATGGCACATTCTCAGATTTCGAGGAAGCCAAGGCCTATATCGAAAAGCAGGGGGCTCCTATCGTGGTCAAGGCGGATGGCTTGGCGCTTGGGAAGGGTGTCGTCGTTGCTGAGACAGTCGAGCAAGCGGTCGAAGCCGCTCATGAGATACTATTGGACAATAAATTTGGTGACTCAGGTGCGCGTGTGGTTATTGAGGAATTCCTCGACGGAGAAGAATTCTCTCTCTTTGCCTTTGTCAATGGGGACAAGTTCTACGTTATGCCAACGGCTCAGGATCACAAACGTGCCTATGATGGCGACAAGGGCCCTAACACGGGCGGTATGGGTGCCTATGCGCCAGTTCCTCACTTGCCACAGAGTGTAGTTGACACAGCGGTTGACACCATTGTCAAGCCAGTCCTCGAAGGGATGTTTAAAGAAGGTCGTCCGTATCTTGGAGTCCTTTACGCAGGGCTTATCCTGACAGCAGATGGACCTAAAGTTATCGAGTTCAACGCTCGGTTTGGAGATCCAGAAACTCAGATTATCTTGCCTCGCCTGACCTCTGACTTTGCACAAAATATTACGGATATCCTCGATGGCAAGGAGCCAAATATCACTTGGACGGATAAGAGTGTGACTCTGGGTGTAGTTGTCGCATCAAACGGCTACCCGCTAGACTATGAAAAAGGTGTTGAATTGCCAGCAAAAACAGAGGGCGACATCATCACTTACTATGCCGGTGCTAAATTCGCTGAAAATAGCAGAGCACTGCTATCAAACGGCGGCCGTGTCTATATGCTGGTCACCACAGCAGATACCGTCAAAGAAGCCCAAAACACCATCTATCAAGAACTTGCTCAACAAAAACCAGAAGGCCTCTTCTACCGAACCGATATCGGAAGCAAGGCAATTAGATAAAGGTATAAGAAAAAAGCGACGCAGTCGCCAAACACGATAATGGTCGCCGTGGTGAAAAGATCAGAACAATTTCTGTTCTGGTCGGGGGAAACTTTGAGACTTTAGGCTCAAAGTTTAGGAATGAAACCGAAGGTTTGCTTCCGTCCCCACCACCTAAGACCATTATCAAAAAAGAAGAAAAAAGGAAAAATTATGACTAAACCAATTATTTCCATTATCATGGGCTCAAAATCTGACTGGGCAACCATGCAAAAAGCTGCCGAAGTCCTAGACCGCTTCGGTGTAGCCTACGAAAAGAAGGTTGTCTCTGCCCACCGTACGCCAGACATTATGTTCAAGCATGCAGAAGAAGCACGTAGCCGTGGCATCAAGGTTATCATCGCAGGTGCTGGAGGCGCAGCCCATTTGCCAGGTATGGTAGCGGCTAAAACAACCCTTCCAGTCATTGGTGTACCAGTCAAATCACGTGCTCTTAGTGGCGTGGACTCGCTCTATTCTATCGTACAAATGCCGGGCGGTGTGCCTGTTGCGACAATGGCTATCGGTGAAGCAGGTGCGACCAACGCGGCTCTCTTCGCCCTCCGTCTTCTTTCGGTAGAGGATCAGGATATCGCAACAGCTTTAGCAGATTTCGCAGAAGAACAAGGAAAAATTGCAGAGGAGTCGACGAATGAGCTCATCTAAAACAATCGGAATTATCGGTGGCGGCCAGCTGGGTCAAATGATGGCTATTTCTGCTATCTACATGGGCTACAAGGTTATCGCGTTGGATCCTGTGACTGATTGCCCGGCCTCTCGCGTGGCGGAAATCATCGTGGCTCCTTATAACGATGTAGACGCCCTCCGTCAGTTGGCTGAGCGTTGCGATGTCCTCACCTATGAGTTTGAAAATGTCGCTGCTGACGGTTTGGATGCTGTCATCAAGGATGGACAACTCCCTCAAGGGACAGACCTGCTCCGCATTTCACAAAATCGCATCTTTGAAAAGGATTTTCTCTCAAATAAGGCACAAGTCACTGTGGCGCCTTATAAGGTTGTGACTTCTAGCCAAGACTTGGCGGAGATTGACCTGGCCAAAAACTATGTCCTCAAGACTGCTACTGGTGGATACGATGGCCATGGACAAAAGGTCATTCGCTCGGCAGAAGACTTGGAAGAAGCCAATGCACTAGCCGATTCAGCAGACTGTGTTTTGGAAGAATTTGTCAATTTTGACCTTGAAATTTCTGTCATTGTATCAGGAAATGGCAAGGATGTGACAGTTTTCCCAGTTCAGGAAAATATCCACCGCAACAACATCCTTTCAAAAACTATTGTGCCTGCTCGCATTTCTGAAAGTTTAGCTGAGAAAGCCAAAGCTATGGCAGTGAGAATCGCTGAGCAACTCAACTTGTCTGGAACCCTTTGCGTGGAAATGTTTGCGACAGCTGATGACATCATTGTCAATGAAATTGCCCCACGTCCACATAACTCTGGGCACTATTCTATTGAAGCCTGTGATTTCTCGCAGTTTGATACCCATATATTGGGTGTTCTGGGAGCACCATTGCCAGCCATCAAACTACATGAGCCTGCTGTTATGCTTAATGTCCTCGGCCAGCATGTCGAGGCTGCTGAAAAATATGTCACAGAAAATCCAAGCGCCCACCTCCACCTGTATGGTAAAATAGAAGCGAAGCACAACCGCAAGATGGGACATGTGACTTTATTTAGTGATGAACCAGACAATGTGGTTGAGTTTGGGGAAGGGATAGATTTTTAGGTTGTTAAAATAATGAACAATGGGGAAGTTTATGGATTTATTATTGATTGATAATTCGAATATTTTTATTGAAGTAAAAAATCTTGTAGGTCAAGATGGAAGATTTGATTATGATAAATTTGTAAAAAATTATACAAAATTTAAAAATCAGAAAAAGATATTAGTAGGATCTACTCCTCCGAAAAGTGATGGGTTTTGGTCGACTATGAAGAGTAAAGGTTTTGATGTATATACTTATGAGCGTAAACAAAAAGGAGAAAAAGCAGTTGATTCAAAAATAATTGCTAAAGGTGTATCGTTTATTGTTCAACAAGACCATCCTGCAACATTGAACCTTTTAAGCGGAGATTTTGACATGTTTCCTCTTATTGAAGAAGCTTTGGAGAAGAACTGGATAGTTATTTTATGGTCCTGGAAAGATAGTTTAAGTAACGAATACTTAGATGTTAAGGAAATTACAATTAAATATCTTGATGATGTAGCAGAAGATTTAATTTATTTTAATCGTGATATTGATGGATATTATGAAAAAGAATATTTTAGAGAAAGAGAAATACGTCTTGCAAGAGAAAAACAGGAGCGAGAATTCAATCAGGCTAAGCAGTGTGCTAAAAATAAAATTTCTAGGTTATGTTATATAGATAAAAATATCTATTTGGAGCGAATTGACGAATTAGTTAATTTTGAACAAATTTCAGAAATTGATAGTATAGTTTCCGCTGCCAAATCGGAAGATTTAAATCTGAAAAACGAAGCAATAGAAAAAGAGAATGAACATAAAAGACTTGCTAAAGAAGCTAAAAGACAAGCACGAAAAGAAATGTTGAGACGAAATTGGAGCTTGATTGCGACTGGATCGGCTACATTTGCTGGATTTATTGTTTACACTATTAAAAAAATAAAAAAATAATATACTTTTATCAACAAATATAATTGTATCAGTAGACACAATTATATTATATAGAAAGGGAGTATGACTATGATTCAACTCATTGTCAACGCTTTTGTTGAAAAAGATAAGACTGGAGCAGTCATCGAAGTCTTGTATGCTAGTAGCAATCACGAAAAGGTGAAAGCTAAGTATGAAGAGCTAGTTGCCCAATATCCTGAAAACTATCTAGCTATCTATGATATCCCGTTGGATACGGATTTGAATACACTCGATCACTACCCATCTGTTTGGATTGGGAAAGAAGAATTTGAGTAGTAAAATAGGACATAAATTATAAGATTTGCTGTTTTATCTTTGTTAGGAAACCTATTACTTTTGAAAGGGTGTTAATAGTTAAATGAAGTATGTAACATACAAATTATCTAGTGATGGAAGTTATAACAATAAAAAAAGAAAAATTACTGGAAATAAAAAGAAGCTGGTTGAAGCGATCTATTATTCATTAAGGAAAAGGTTGGTATTTCGAGGGATAGATAAAAAAATATATAAGAACTTTAAGGACTTTATTTTTATTGGTGGTGAAAAAGCAAGATTTAATTTATTTAAGGATTTAGAAAATGATTTGGGTTATAATACTCTGGAAGAGTGGAATGAAAAGGAATACGAGAATTTTAAGCTGGTATTAAAACATTTAAAAGAAAATTTTGAAAATTTTGCAACTTATGGTATATCTGGTGATATTAATGCTATAATTGAGAAGATAAAAAATTATAAAGATACATACAATTATTCTTATTATGATATGTATTTAAAAGTACTAAGTATTTTACATATTGTACAAGATAAAGCTCCTTTTCAATCGAAAATTCCTTGTGTATCAACATCTAGAAATAAAGATATTGCACAGAAAATATTTTCTGAAAAAGATGATGTTTCATATACAATAGTTGCTTTTACGAATAACTCACCAGAATGTATGTATCTTGAAACAAAAAAGATTAAACAATTTTGTAATGAAATTGGAATGAAAGGCTTTAAAGATAAGTATAATGAGGTAATATTTTTAGATTGTATTTTTCCGCATAATATTTTAGGATTGATAGAAAAAAGTCGTTCTGGCAAAGAAGTATTTATTGTAAATCCTAATTTATTGAAAATGATAGATAAGGCAGATTCTTTTGATGACTTAATAAAGACATTAAAAAAAAGTGGTGTAGAGATTAATCAAATAGCTTTCTATCGAAAACTGAAAGAAAGTAGTTTATATCAAAAGTATATATTTCAGGAAGAACGAAGAAGGTTGATTGATGAGATTATGGGTGAAAATGAGTAAAAAAATTTTTTGGATTATAATCTTAATCCTAATATTGGTGTTATTAGGTTTATTCCATATTGATACCAAAGATTGTATTTTGAAAACCTATAGATTAAATAATGAATTTTGGTCAAGTTTGATTAGTGCTATAATTGGGGCTATTGTAACTATATACGGTATTTATTGGACTATCAGCGTAGAAAATAAAAAACATAAAGCGGATTTAATAAATAGTCATAAGCCCTATTTAAGATATTTTATTTCAATTGGAATTTATCTGTATAGAAAGATTGATCAATCTAAAAGAACAGATATTTTAGACTATAAAATAGAATTTTCGCAAAATCCAGATAAATCTCTTATTTTTCCCTTATATGTAGAAAATATAGGATTGGGGCATGCTTTTATTGAAGACATAAGAATCGATGAAAAGGGACCTAGTAAATCGAAGAGAATGAAAATTATAAAAAAAGATGATGATAGTGTCTTTTATGTGGAGATAAAAAATATATCTAAAGATGAAATTAAAAAAATAAAATTGGTCGTACACTATAAAGATTTCTTTGATACAAAATATAGTGATACTATTAAAGTGGCGTTTACCAAAGATGGGGAACCTGTGCTTTTTGATAAGAACTCTGCTAAGGAAGCACTAAATCGATATTTTGAACAACATACCGTAGATAAGGAAGCGTATGAGTGTATAATTGAAGAAATGCTTGACCAAAAGAATTTTATTGTAAAAGGTTTATCCTATGAAAATATGTCTAAGCAAGGAGAGTAGCCTTACATATTAGAATACCTTTTTAATAGTTGGTGAGATCTTTGATTACTTTGGCCAATAATTTTTTATTTGAAGTTGCGATTTCGATAAAAGAAGAAAATAGATGATAAAAAGGAGAAACAACATGATCAACCGTTACTCTCGCCCTGAGATGGCGAATATTTGGAGTGAAGAAAATAAATACCGTGCTTGGCTTGAGGTGGAAATCTTGGCGGATGAGGCATGGGCTGAGTTGGGGGAAATTCCTAAGGAAGATGTGGCTTTGATTCGCGAGAAGGCGGACTTTGACATCGACCGTATTTTGGAGATTGAGCAGGAAACTCGTCACGATGTGGTGGCTTTCACGCGTGCGGTTTCTGAAACGCTTGGCGAAGAGCGTAAGTGGGTTCACTATGGATTGACTTCTACTGACGTGGTGGATACTGCCTACGGTTACCTTTACAAGCAGGCCAACGACATCATCCGTCGTGACCTTGAAAATTTCACCAACATCATCGCTGATAAGGCTAAGGAGCACAAGTTCACCATCATGATGGGGCGTACCCACGGTGTGCACGCTGAGCCTACAACCTTTGGTCTGAAATTGGCGACTTGGTATAGCGAAATGAAGCGCAATATCGAGCGTTTCGAGCATGCGGCTGCTGGTGTGGAAGCTGGTAAGATTTCTGGTGCGGTTGGTAACTTTGCCAACATCCCACCATTTGTGGAGCAATATGTCTGCGACAAATTGGGCATCCGTGCCCAAGAAATCTCTACACAGGTCCTTCCTCGTGATCTTCACGCTGAGTACTTTGCGGTTCTTGCCAGCATCGCGACTTCAATCGAACGTATGGCGACTGAGATTCGTGGTTTGCAAAAATCTGAACAACGCGAAGTAGAAGAATTCTTTGCTAAAGGTCAAAAAGGTTCATCTGCTATGCCTCACAAACGCAACCCAATCGGTTCTGAAAATATGACTGGTCTTGCGCGTGTTATCCGTGGTCACATGATTACAGCCTATGAAAACGTGGCTCTCTGGCACGAACGTGACATCTCTCACTCATCAGCTGAGCGTATCATCACACCAGATACGACCATTTTGATTGATTACATGCTTAACCGTTTTGGAAATATTGTCAAGAACTTGACGGTCTTCCCAGAAAACATGATTCGCAACATGAACTCTACGTTTGGTCTTATCTTTAGCCAGCGTGCTATGTTGACCTTGATTGAAAAAGGAATGACCCGTGAGCAAGCCTATGACTTGGTACAACCAAAAACAGCCTACTCTTGGGACAACCAAGTAGACTTCAAACCACTGCTAGAAGCAGATCCAGAGGTGACATCACGCCTCACACAAGAAGAAATCGACGAGATTTTCAACCCTCTTTACTACACTAAACGAGTGGATGATATCTTTGAACGTCTTGGTTTAGGATAATTAAAATAAAATCGAAGTTCTATTACTCTATTTACTGGAGTAGCAGAACTTCGATTTTTCTTTTTTATTAAAGTGCTTTTGAAAAAAATAACCAATATTTATAATATGTTGAATATAGAATAGTATACTGTGACTTCTAAAATATTACTAGAAATTGATTTAAATTTCCTAATCGATTTGTCTATATTCTATTTCAATCTACTATGTCATATAATAATCATAGAAAAAGCCCAAGCGATTAGGCTCAGGCTTTCTTCTTAGTGATCACGGTCACATGAGATGAATTTAATCTTGTAATAATCAGATCGTTTGTAAGTTTCACTGTATCCTAAAACTTGACCAGTTGATTCGAGTTTGGTGATTTTAGTTTGTAGGACAGTAGGGAATTGTTCATCGACTCCGAGGACTGAAGCCACATGTTCTGGAGTTGGAAAGACTATTTCATTGATTTCTTCAAAGTGTTCATCATTCATGTGAATGTGGTAGTCTAACTTGAAACGGTTATAGATAGAACTATAGTATTCAAGGTTTGGATAATTTGCGTTGATATATTGTTCTGGGATGTAGGATGTGTGGTAGATATAAACGACACCGTTTGATTCGCGGACACGTTCAATCTTGTAGTAGAATTGATCGCCGCGTAGACCCAATTTTTCCAAGTAAACGAGTTTATTTCCGCGTTCAATTGAAAGAACAGTTACCTTATCATCTTTAGCATTAAAGAGTTCAATATCTGAAAACTCTACAAGCTTGTGTTTGCGTGCACGTGAAACGAAGGTTCCTTTTCCTTGTTGGCGGACAATATAGCCATCTTTAGCAAGGTCGTTTAAGGCGCGGACAACTGTGATAGAACTGACATCGTACATTGAAATGAGTTCTGCTTCAGTGTAAAATTTATCTCCACTGCTAAACTGCCCAGAGATGATTTTATTTTTTAATTCGTCTTTTATGTATTGATATTTGGGAATTGCCATATTTTTACCTCTATTTTCCTTCTCCACAGAAAATTTTACCATAAAAGCGAAAAAAATAGTAGTCTTTTGAATAAAAAATTAGAAAAATAGTTTGAAAAATTAAGGTACATAAGCATTGCTCATATTTTATAAATGTATTTTATACAAAATTATTTTAGGTTCTCTATTCCGAATTTAAAGAGCGTTTGAAGTGGGTCTGAAAATGTTTGAAACTAATTGA
The DNA here is from genome assembly GCF_013277145.1 of Streptococcus sp. 3705. Classification (GTDB taxonomy): domain Bacteria; phylum Bacillota; class Bacilli; order Lactobacillales; family Streptococcaceae; genus Streptococcus. The sequence goes on from NZ_VMMJ01000031.1 coordinate 18,989, forward strand.
ACGTGTGTATAATAGTAAAATTGCAGTAAATATTCCTACAATTTCTATTGACAATTCAAACAGATTGGTTTATAATTACTATAACAACAAATGAAAGCGTAAACTTTCGCGGTCAGAAGGTAGTTTTATGACACGATTTGAGATACGAGATGATTTCTATCTCGATGGAAAATCATTTAAGATTTTATCTGGCGCCATTCATTATTTTAGGGTTCCTCCAGAAGATTGGTATCATTCGCTCTATAACTTGAAGGCTCTTGGTTTTAATACAGTAGAGACTTATGTTGCTTGGAATTTACACGAGCCTCGTGAGGGTGAGTTTCATTTTGAAGGGGCTCTGGATTTGGAGCGGTTTCTTCAGACAGCACAAGATTTGGGTCTCTATGCGATCGTTCGTCCGTCACCTTTCATCTGTGCGGAGTGGGAATTCGGTGGCTTACCAGCTTGGCTCTTGACCAAGGATATGAGGATTCGTTCATCAGATCCAGCCTATATTGAGGCTGTCGGTCGCTATTATGACCAGCTCTTTCCACGATTGGTTCCACATCTGTTGGACAATGGTGGCAATATCCTCATGATGCAGGTTGAAAATGAGTATGGTTCTTACGGAGAAGATAAGGCTTACCTGAGAGTCATTCGACAGCTGATGGAAGAGCGTGGCGTAACCTGTCCCCTCTTTACATCAGATGGTCCATGGCGAGCTACTTTGAAAGCTGGAACCTTAATCGAAGATGACCTCTTTGTAACAGGAAACTTTGGTTCTAAGGCACCTTACAACTTTTCACAGATGCAGGAATTCTTTGATGAGCATGGTAAGAAATGGCCACTCATGTGTATGGAATTTTGGGATGGTTGGTTCAATCGCTGGAAAGAACCGATTATCACACGGGATCCAAAAGAATTGGCAGATGCAGTTCGAGAAGTTTTGGAACAAGGCTCTATCAATCTTTACATGTTCCACGGTGGTACAAACTTTGGCTTCATGAATGGTTGCTCGGCTCGAGGGACTTTGGACCTGCCACAAGTTACGTCTTATGATTACGATGCCCTTCTGGATGAAGAAGGAAATCCAACTGCCAAATATCTGGCGGTCAAGAAGATGATGGCAACACATTTTCCAGAGTATCCGCAGTTGGAACCACTCTACAAGGAGAGTATGGAGTTGGATGCTATTCCACTAGTTGAAAAAGTTTCCTTGTTTGAAACCTTAGATAGCTTGTCAAGTCCGATAGAAAGTCTCTATCCTAAAAAGATGGAGGAGTTGGGACAAAGCTATGGCTACCTACTCTATCGAACAGAAACAAACTGGGATGCAGAAGAAGAAAGACTTCGTATCATTGATGGTCGAGATAGGGCCCAGCTGTATGTCGATGGTCAGTGGGTTAAAACCCAATATCAGACAGAGATTGGGGAAGATATTTTCTATCAAGGTGAAAAGAAAGCGTTATCTAGGATTGACATATTGATAGAAAATATGGGGCGTGTCAACTATGGACACAAGTTCTTAGCAGATACGCAACGTAAGGGAATTCGGACAGGGGTTTGTAAGGATTTGCACTTCTTACTAAACTGGAAACACTATCCACTCCCACTAGATAATCCTGAGAAAATTGATTTTTCAAAAGGATGGACTCAAGGACAACCAGCCTTTTACGCTTATGACTTTACAGTTCAAGAGCCAAAAGATACTTACCTAGACTTATCTGAGTTTGGTAAGGGAGTTGCCTTTGTAAACGGGCAGAATCTAGGACGTTTTTGGAACGTCGGCCCAACCCTCTCGCTTTATATCCCTCATAGCTATCTCAAGGAAGGTGCCAACCGCATCATCATCTTTGAAACAGAGGGCCAATATAAAGAAGAGATTCATTTAACTCGTAAACCTACACTAAAACACATAAAGGGGGAAAACTTATGACAATTGTAGGATGCCGTATCGATGGACGTTTGATCCACGGACAAGTAGCCAATCTTTGGGCTGGAAAACTAAATGTTTCACGCATTATGGTTGTAGACGACGAAGTTGTCAACAACGACGTTGAAAAGAGTGGTTTGAAACTTGCGACACCACCAGGTGTGAAACTCAGTATCTTGCCAATTGAGAAAGCTGCAGCCAATATTCTTGCTGGTAAATACGATAGCCAACGTCTCTTTATCGTTGCTCGTAAACCAGACCGTTTCCTTGGTTTGGTCGAAGCAGGTGTACCACTTGAAACCCTCAATGTTGGGAATATGTCTCAAACACCAGAAACTCGCGCAATCACACGTTCTATCAACGTAGTGGACAAGGATGTGGAAGACTTCCACAAACTGGCAGAAAAAGGTGTTAAACTTACTGCTCAAATGGTTCCAAATGATCCAGTTTCAGACTTTTTGAGCTTATTAAAATAGGAAAAAATTTTTTAGGAGGTCATTGTTATGATACAATGGTGGCAAATTTTACTTCTCACTTTGTACTCAGCTTATCAAATCTGTGATGAGTTGACGATCGTTTCATCTGCAGGTTCCCCTGTATTTGCTGGTTTCATTACTGGTTTAATCATGGGAGATGTGACTACTGGTTTGCTTATCGGTGGTAACTTGCAACTGTTCGTTCTTGGGGTTGGTACCTTCGGTGGTGCTTCTCGTATCGACGCAACTTCTGGTGCGGTTCTTGCGACAGCCTTCTCTGTTTCACAAGGAATTGATGCACCGCTTGCAATTACTACAATCGCTGTACCAGTAGCATCTCTCTTGACTTACTTCGACGTTCTTGGACGTATGACAACTACTTTCTTCGCTCACCGTGTGGATGCTGCCATCGAACGCTTTGACTATAAAGGTATTGAACGCAACTACCTACTTGGTGCGATTCCTTGGGCTTTATCTCGTGCCCTTCCAGTCTTCTTTGCCCTTGCTTTTGGTGGTGAATTTGTACAACACGTAGTAGACTTCGTTACAAAATACCAATGGGTTGCAGATGGTTTGACACTCGCAGGACGTATGCTTCCAGGTCTTGGATTTGCAATCTTGCTTCGTTACCTTCCAGTTAAACGTAACCTTCACTACCTTGCTATGGGATTTGGTTTGACAGCTATGTTGACTGTTCTTTACTCATATGTAACAGGTCTTGGTGGCGCTGTTGCTGGTATCGTAGGCACTCTTCCTGCTGAAGTTGCTGAAAAAATTGGTTTCGTGAACAACTTCAAAGGATTGTCTATGATTGGTATCTCTATCGTAGGTATTTTCCTTGCAGTGCTTCACTTCAAAAATAGCCAAAAAGTAGCTGTAGCAGCACCTTCTACACCATCAGAAAGTGGGGAAATCGAAGATGACGAATTCTAATTACAAACTAACAAAAGAAGATTTTAATCAAATCAACAAACGTAGCTTGTTTACTTTCCAATTAGGTTGGAACTACGAACGTATGCAAGCATCTGGTTACCTTTACATGATCTTGCCTCAGTTGCGTAAAATGTATGGGGATGGCACTCCTGAATTGAAAGAAATGATGAAAGTTCATACTCAATTCTTCAATACTTCACCATTCTTCCATACCATTATCGCTGGTTTTGACCTTGCCATGGAAGAAAAAGATGGTGTAGGTTCAAAAGACGCCGTTAACGGTATCAAGACAGGTTTGATGGGACCATTCGCTCCTCTTGGGGATACAATCTTTGGTTCACTTGTACCTGCTATCATGGGGTCAGTCGCAGCAACTATGGCTATCGCTGGCCAACCTTGGGGGATCTTCCTTTGGATTGCAGTTGCAGTAGCGTATGACATCTTCCGTTGGAAACAGTTGGAATTTGCCTACAAAGAAGGGGTTAGCCTTATCAACAACATGCAAAGTACCTTGACAGCTTTGATTGACGCTGCATCTGTACTTGGTGTCTTCATGATGGGTGCTCTTGTAGCAACACTGATCAACTTTGACATTTCTTACAAATTGCCAATCGGTGAAAAATTGATTGACTTCCAAGACATCTTGAACTCAATCTTCCCACGCTTGCTTCCAGCAATCTTTACTGCCTTTATCTTCTGGTTGCTTGGTAAGAAAGGTATGAACTCTACTAAAGCTATCGGTATTATTATCGTACTTGCTTTGGCTCTTTCTGCCTTTGGTAAATTTGTACTTGGAATGGGCGCATAATTTATGACGCAATCATTAATTTTGGTGAGCCATGGTCGTTTCTGTGAAGAACTTAAAGGTAGCACAGAAATGATTATGGGCCCACAAGACAACATTTACACAGTAGCTCTTCTTCCAGAAGATGGCCCAGAAGACTTTACTGCAAAATTTGAAGCTGCTATTGAAGGTTTGGATGATTTCCTAGTCTTTGCGGATCTTCTCGGTGGAACACCATGTAACGTGGTAAGCCGTTTGATTATGGAAGGTCGTGATATCGAACTCTACGCAGGGATGAATCTTCCAATGGTCATTGAATTTATCAATGCGAGCCTTACAGGCGCAGATGCGGACTATAAGAGCCGTGCTGCAGAAAGTATTGTGAAAGTTAACGACCTGTTAGCGGGCTTCGATGATGACGAAGATGAATAATACTCTTCGAAAATCAAATTCAAACTACGTCAGCGTCGCCTTGCCGTACTTAAGTACAGCCTGCGGCTAGCTTCCTAGTTTGCTCTTTGATTTTCATTGAGTATACGATGTGACAACGTGAAAATCGTTAGAGCATTTTATATAGAATATACATGGGAATGGGGCTTACTCCCATTCCCATCTTTAATAGAAAAAGAGGAACTCAATGCTACATTATACAAAAGAAGACTTGATTGAATTGGGTGCAGAAATTACGACACGTGAAATCTACCAACAACCTGATGTCTGGAAAGAAGCTTTTGAAGCCTATCAAGCACAGCGTGAAGAAATTGCAGCCTTCCTGCAAGGGATTGCTGATAAACATGACTATATCAAGGTTATCTTGACAGGTGCTGGGACTTCTGCTTATGTGGGAGATACCTTGCTACCTTACTTTAAGGAAGTCTACGACGAACGCAAATGGAATTTCAATGCCATTGCGACAACAGATATCGTTGCCAATCCAGAAACTTATTTGAAAAAAGATGTGGTGACTGTCCTTGTATCTTTTGCTCGTAGTGGGAACTCGCCTGAAAGTGTAGCGACTGTTGATTTGGCCAAAGCCTTGGTAGATGAGCTTTATCAAGTGACCATTACTTGTGCAGCAGATGGTAAATTGGCTCTTCAAGCCCATGGTGATGACCGCAATCTCTTGCTTTTGCAACCAGCTGCCTCTAATGATGCTGGATTTGCCATGACTTCTAGCTTTACGTCTATGATGTTGACAGCTCTCTTGGTCTTTGATCCTACAGAATTTGCTGTGAAAGCTGAACGTTTTGAAGTTGTGTCTAGTATTGCACGTAAAGTTTTAGACAAGGCAGAAGATGTCAAAGAGCTTGTTGATCTAGACTTTAACCGTGTCATCTATCTAGGAGCTGGTCCTTTCTTTGGACTTGCTCATGAAGCTCAGCTCAAGATTTTGGAATTAACAGCTGGTCAAGTTGCGACCATGTATGAAAGTCCAGTTGGCTTCCGTCACGGTCCAAAATCTCTTATCAATGAAGATACAGTTGTTTTGGTCTTTGGTACAACGACAGACTACACTCGCAAGTACGACTTGGATTTAGTTCGTGAAGTTGCAGGGGATCAGATTGCTCGTCGTGTTGTACTTTTGAGTGATCAAGCTTTTGGTCTTGAAAATGTCAAAGAAGTGGCCCTTGGTTGTGGCGGTGTCTTGAATGATATTTACCGTGTTTTCCCTTACATCGTTTATGCCCAACTCTTTGCCCTATTGACTTCACTCAAGGTAGAAAATAAACCAGATACACCGTCTCCTACAGGTACAGTAAACCGTGTGGTACAAGGTGTTATCATCCACGAATATCAAAAGTAAGACTCTTCGAAAATCTCTTTAAACCATACTAGCGACGCTTTGCCGTAGGTATATGTTACTGACTTTGTCAGTTCTATTTGCAACCTCAAAACAGTGTTTTGAGCTGACTTCGTCAGTCTTATCCGGTAACCTCAAAGCAGTGCTTTGAGCAGCCTGCGGCTAGTTTCCTAGTTTGCTCTTTGATTTTCATTGAGTATAAGACAGTGTTTATGAATTCTTGACAAGAGGATTTGTAAATTATCAGATAAACCATAGATTGTCAGTACGCTTTCTATGGTTTGTTTGATTGAGAGAAATAGTAAAAGGAGAAGATAATGAAAGCATACACAGAGCGTGTATTTGGAAATGTTGAGGGACAAGATGTCTTGGCCTATCGCTTTGAGACGGACGGTGGCTACCAGCTTGAGGTTATGACTTATGGTGCGACCATCTTGCGCTATGTAACGCCTGACAAGGCTGGAAATTTTGCCAATGTTATTTTGGGATTTGCTGACTTTGACAGCTATGTAGGTAATAGTCCCAAGCATGGAGCTAGCGTAGGTCCTGTAGCGGGTCGTATTGCAGGCGCGACATTTGAGCTCAATGGCAAGACCTATGACCTTGAGGTTAATAATGCTAGCAACTGTAATCACAGTGGTTCAACTGGTTGGGATTCTAGCTTGTTTGAACTAGTTGAAGTGAGCGACCATGGCTTGACCCTCTACACAGAGCGTACAGATGGGACAGGAGGGTTTCCTGGAAATCTCAAGATTTGGATTAGTTATCACTTGGAAGAAACTGGTGCCTATGAAATTAGTTACAAGGTAACGACAGATCAGGATACGCTGGTTAATCCAACCAACCACAGCTATTTCAACTTGTCTGGTGATTTCTCGCAGACGATTGATCGTCATGTCTTCCAACTTAACACAGAGGGGATTTACCCAATCGCTCCCGACGGTGTTCCTGCAAAAACTCCAGATGCCAATCGTGATGTGGTCAACCACATCTACAATGGTGCCTTGTTGAAAGACATTTTTGCAGAAGAAGATGAGCAAATCCAACTAGTTTCTGGTTTGGATCATCCATTTGCCCTTCCTGCAGGCCATGACAATGCTGGATTCCTTTATGACCAAAACTCAGGTCGTTTCCTTCTTTTCAAGACAGAGGCCCCTTGCTTTGTAGCCTACACAGCAAACTTTGTGGATGAGAGTGTCATCATAGGAGGTCAGCCAATGGTACAGCACAATGGGATTGCCCTTGAGGCGCAAGCTCTACCAGATGCCATCCACAGTGACCTCAAAGACCAAGTCATTCTCAAAGCTGGTCAAACCTTCACCAGTAAGACACGTTATGAGCTTGTTGTGAAATAAAAGAATCATTGCGCCTACTTTTGGGATTTAGGAATAGGTAAGCAAAGACAAATAGTAGGAAAATATGATATAATTAGGTGTTAAAAAGTATTTATCAAGATACGATTCAAAAGATATAAGGAGTAAACAATGAAGAAAATTGTATTTGCTAGTGCCTTGGCTTTGACCTTGGCAGGAGCAGTTTTGACAAATGATGTTTTTGCCAATGACAGATTGGTGGCAACGCAATCTGCTGATGGTAATGTATTGACCTCAGAGGTGCTAAAACCTTCTAGTGGCAATGTTTTGGTTGGAATCAAGGGAGAATTTGTAGCTCCTCATCAACAATCTATTTTGGATGCCATTAATGCTATTCGTAAAGAAGCAGCTGACGAAGGTTTGGTAGATAAGTATGTCCCTATCAAATGGTCAACTGACCTAGAAAAGGCAGCTTTTGTTAGAGCTACAGAAGCATCTGTGACTATGAAACATGAGCGTCTTTCTAATAAAGAAATCTGGAGCGCCTTTCCAACTGGTAACAGCATGATGGGAGAAAATTTGGCATGGAATCATGACGGTTTTCTAAAAGCTATTGAACAATGGCGTTCTGAAAAAGCAGATTATGTGAAGAAAAAAAATAGTGGTTCAGACAACGGGAAATCTGGTCACTATGAGTCGCTAATTAACCCTAAATTTACACACATGGGAATGGCAGCTTTTAAAAATCCTAACAATCAATACAAAGCTATTACAATCGCTCAAACTCTAGGTGATGATGCTTCTTCAGAGGAATTGGCTGGTGGATATGGTTCTGCTGTTCAGTACACAGAAGTGACTGCCTCAAACCTTTCAACAGTTAAAAGTAAAGCTATAGTTGTAGAAACACCGCTGAAAGATTTCAGAAAATCCACATCTGATCAGTCTGGCTGGGTGCAGTCTAATGGCAAGTGGTATTTTTATGAGTCTGGTGATGTGAAGACAGGCTGGGTGAAAACAGATGGTAAATGGTACTATTTGAATGACTTAGGTATTATGCAGACTGGATTTGTAAAAGTTTCTGGTAGCTGGTATTATTTGAGCAATTCAGGTGCTATGTTTACAGGCTGGGGAACAGATGGTAGCAGATGGTTCTACTTTGATGGCTCAGGAGCTATGAAAACAGGCTGGTACAAGGAAAATGGTACCTGGTATTACCTTGATGAATCAGGTATCATGAAGACGGGTTGGTTTAAAGTTGGACCACACTGGTACTATGCCTACGGTTCTGGAGCTTTGGCTGTGAGCACAACAACACCAGATGGTTACCGTGTAAATGGTAATGGTGAATGGGTAAACTAGGCTGAACATGCCGACTGAGAGGTAAGTTATCCGTCTCACTAGCAACAAGAATGAACGATAAGAAAGAGGTTGATGGCGAACATTGACCTCTTTTTTGGAGTGTCTCGAGTCAGTTGCTATTCACTGAAAATAAGGACGAGTCATCGCTGGAGTATTCCTAATTCAAAAATCAAGTTTGAACATTTGCTTTTGGTATCTGTTTATTTCTGGAATGTGAGCTTTATACTCTTCGAAAATCTCTTCAAACCACGTCAGCTTCGCCTTGGTGTAGGTATATGTTACTGACTTCGCCAGTTCTATCTGCAACCTCAAAACAGTGTTTTGAGCAACCTACGATTCGCTTCCTAGTTTGCTTTTTGATTTTCATTGAGTCTCATCTGCAATAGAAAAGCAGTGTGAGAAGCAAATACACACCAGAATAAAAGAGAAACTCTAGGAAAGAAAATGTAAAGAAATATCAAAGTTTTCAAAACGATTTTCACAAAAACTTTGATAAAACAAATAAAATTCCGAACAAAAATGTAACAAAAATTTAATATAAAACACTTGACAAAGATTTGTGGGGGGGGTATACTTAATATAGTATAGTCTGAAAATGATTATCAGAAAAGAGGTAAATGATGAATAAGAAAAAAATGATTTTAACAAGTTTAGCCAGCGTCGCTATCTTAGGGGCTGGTTTTGTTGCGTCTCAGCCTACTGTTGTAAAAGCAGAAGACGCTCCACAAGCTGTTGAACAATCTTTATCAGAGAAGCAACAAGAATTCTTATCTAATTTTAATAAAGCTGCAGAAGCTATAGTTAAAGAATTAAAAGAATATTTAGACAATGCAAAAGGAGATTCAGAATTAGAAAACCAAATTCAAGGGTTTATTGATGAATTTAAAAAACGAACTGAAGCTCAGAAAGCTGACTATGAAGAACGCTTCAAAAAAGGTCTAACTGCAGAAGACGCTGAAAAAGAAGTAGAAGAAAAAGCTAAAGAAGAGGAAGTAGCAGAAGAACAAGAAGCTAAGGAAGAAGTAGCTGCTCAAAAAGAATTCTTATCTAATTTTGATAAAGCTGCAGAAGCTATAGTTAAAGAATTAAAAGAAGATTTAGACAATGCAAAAGGAGATTCAGAATTACAAAACCAAATTCAAGGGTTTATTGATGAATTTGAAAAACGAACTAAAGCTCAGAAAGCTGACTATGAAGAACGCTTTAAAAAAGGTCTAACTGCAGAAGACGCTGAAAAAGAAGTAGAAGAAAAAGCTAAAGAAGAGGAAGTAGCAGAGGAACAAGAAGCTAAGGAAGAAGCAGCTGCTCAAAAAGAATTCTTATCTAATTTTGATAAAGCTAAAGAAGCTACACTTAAAGAATTACAAGAATATTTAGACAATGCAAAAGAAGATCCAGAATTACAAGAACAAATTCAAGGGTTTATTGATGAATTTGAAAAACGAACTAAAGCTCAGAAAGCTGACTATGAAGAACGCTTCAAAAAAGGTCTAACTGCAGAAGACGCTGAAAAAGAAGTAGAAGAAAAAGCTAAAGAAGAGGAAGTGGCAGAGGAACAAGAAGCTAAGGAAGAAGCAGCTGCTCAAAAAGAATTCTTATCTAATTTTGATAAAGCTGCAGAAGCTACAGTTAAAGAATTAAAAGAATATTTAGACAATGCAAAAGGAGATTCAGAATTAGAAAATCAAATTCAAGGGTTTATTGATGAATTTGAAAAACGAACTAAAGCTCAGAAAGCTGACTATGAAGAACGCTTCAAAAAAGGTCTAACTGCAGAAGACGCTGAAAAAGAAGTAGAAGAAAAAGCTAAAGAAGAGGAAGTAGCAGAGGAACAAGAAGCTAAGGAAGAAGAAGCTGCTCAACAAGAATTTTTAGCTAATTTTGACAAGGCATTAAAGGATACGGTTGCAAAATTAGAAGAAGATGCAAAAAATAATCCTGAAATAGAAGAACAAATTCAAGATACGATTGCAAAATTAAAAGCAGAAGCAGATAAAACAAAAGCTAAAATCGTAGAAGGTTTCAAACAAGGCTTAACTGCAGAAGACGCTGAAAAAGCAATCGATGATGCAAATAAAAAGTCAGCAGAAAAAGAGAAAGCAGCTCAGGAAGAATTTTTAGCAAACTATGATGCAGCATTGAAAGCAGCAATCGCAGAATTAGAAAAAGCTGAAACTAATAGTCCAGAAGAAGCAAAAGCAAAAGCTGATACAATTGCAGCATTAAAAGCAGCATCAGATGAAACAAGAAAACAAATTGTAGAAGGCTTCAAAAAAGGCTTAACTGCAAAACAAGCTGAAAAATTTATCGATGAATTAAATAAGAAAGCTGCAGAAGAAGATAAAGCTAAAGAAAAACCAGCGGAAAAACCAGCGGAAAAACCGGCGGAGAAACCAGCGGAAAAACCAGCTGAAACTCCAGCACAACCTTCTGTTCCTGCAAGACCATCTAATCCGACATATGTCCCTTCATACTCATCATATGTTCCATCATACAGCTCATATTCTGTAGTAGAACCAGCTAAACCAGCCGCTCCAAAAACAGGCTGGAAACAAGAAAACGGTATGTGGTACTTCTACAATACTGATGGTTCAACGGCGACAGGATGGCTACAAGACAACGGTTCATGGTACTACCTAAACGCTAATGGTGCTATGGTAACAGGTTGGCTCCAAAACAACGGTTCATGGTACTACCTCAACAGCAATGGCGCTATGGCGACAGGATGGCTCCAATACAATGGTTCATGGTACTACCTAAACGCTAACGGCGCTATGGCAACAGGTTGGGCTAAAGTCAACGGCTCATGGTACTACCTAAACGCTAATGGTTCAATGGCAACAGGTTGGCTTAAAGATGGAGGTACTTGGTACTATCTTGAAGCATCAGGTGCTATGAAAGCAAGCCAATGGTTCAAAGTATCAGACGAATGGTACTATGTCAATGGCTCAGGTGCCCTTGCAGTCAACACAACTGTAGATGGCTATAGAGTCAATGCTAATGGTGAATGGGTAAACTAATATTCAATGAAAATCAAAGAGCAAACTAGGAAGCCAGCCGCAGGCTGCTCAAAACACCGTTTTGAGGTTGCAGATAGAACTGACGAAGTCAGTCACATCTATACGGCAAGGTGAAGCTGACGTGGTTTGAAGAGATTTTCGAAGAGTATAAGCCTAATATAACTAGTTAATACTGACTTCCTGTAAGAACTCTTTAAAGTATTCCCTACAAATACCATATCCTTTCAGTAGATAATATACTCTTGTAGGAAGTTTAGATTAAAAAATAACTCTGTAATCTCTAGCTGGATTTATGGCGCTAGAGACTACGGAGTTTTTTTTGATTGGTAAAGAATGGTGGTACTCAAGAGACTCTTAGTTTGCTATTTGATTTGAAAATTACAAATTCTTTCTCTTCTTGGCATTCTTGGTCAGGGAAACCTGGTAAGTATCCTGTTTTTTAGTGAGGTAATTGATGATTTGGAAATCGTTAGTTTGAGCCTTGAAATCAACTTCATAGACAGTGGTGACTTGTTCTCCATCATTGCTAATATCAATCGAGATGAGGTCTAACTCAGTACAGAATTGTGCCAGTCCAGATTGGATAGTTTGGAGTTGCTTTTCTTGGTTGGCGATTGTGATGGTTAATAGTCTGCGGCGTTGGTGGTTGCTCTTGCTTTGTTGTTTCTCTAAAAGAAGCCATACCGCTAAGATAAAGACGGTGAAGAGAATCGCTAGAGCTAGATAGCCTGTCCCTGCTGCCAGCCCGATAATCATGGCAAGAAAGATAGCAATTAGCTCTCTCGAACCACTGGTGGCTGAACGGAAACGAATGAGGCTAAAGGTTCCTGCAACGGCGATAGAGGTTCCTAGGCTGCCATTTACCAGAAAGATGACCAAGGTCATCAAGCAGGGGAGTAGGGTCAAACTAACAGCAAATTCCCGTGTATAAAGGGTACGGTGTTTGTAGGCCCAGGTCAGCGCTAAACCTAAGATCAGGCTGACTAAGAGAGCTAAAAAGAGCTGGATGGGATTGGCAGTGGCGGTTGTGTCGTTGAAAATGGAGTTGAAAAGATTAGACATAAGTAGTACCTACACTTTCTGTGCTTGGTCGTGGGCTATAGTCCAGCCCCTGAGACTTGTGGTAGGCGCAGCTGTATTTTGAAAATTTCTGCTCTACCAGTCCATATTGGTCGAGAATATCTTGTAGCCATTGGGGTTTTCTACCTGGAGCTTTAATTTCCATGATGACAATGTCCTCGTTTAGTAGAGGGAAACCGTCCTTTCCTGAGAATAAACTGACATTCTCATCGCGATAGGTTAGATTTTGGTCAATGGTGACACGAATTTTATTGTAGGGAAATCCGCTAATTTCTTTCTTTTCCTTGAGAGAAAAGCGGAGTGGAGATAAAAACTTCTTCTATATTTTTTACCCAACCCACATTTACCTACTCTATATCTTAGCAAGTCTGCTTCATTGATCAATTTTAAATCATCTTGTAACTGGGATGTTTTTGATGCAAGAAGTACTAGTGTAGGAGAGAGTTTTTGTGGATGACTAGATGATGTCAATGATTTTTTCTATTTATTTTCAGTCAAAGATGATACAATAGTAAGGTCGCAAACACTAGACTGCGCAGGCAGGAGGTGATCTTATGTGCGTTTTCATCGAACTTGTCTTGCTACCTATTCTTGCTGGTACACTAGCGAATGTCTTATCGGAGTGGCTTATCCGATTTGTAGCAAGCAAATGCGACAAGAAAAAGAAATAGCCTGAGCGCCTTGAGCAAGCGCAAAAAAACACCACTGGCGGCAACCGGTGGTGTTTCTTATGTGCTTATTTCATCGAACTTTTAAGCAAGTCCATTGTACCATTAAAAAGAGTCTCTGTCAAAAATATTGTTATTGTATTGTTTCTCTCCCCAGTTCATCAGCTTCCTCCTTGACACTCGGTCAGTTTTTGATACAATAGTACAAAATTAGAGGAGGTAGGTTATGATTCAGAAACATGCGATTCCCATTTTAGAGTTTGATGATAATCCTCAGGCGGTCATCATGCCCAATCACGAGGGGTTGGATTTGCAGTTGCCTAAGAAGTGTGTCTATGCCTTTTTAGGTGAGGAGATTGACCGCTATGCTCAGGAAGTAGGGGCGGATTGTGTCGGTGAGTTCGTTTCTGCCACCAAGACCTATCCAGTCTACGTCATCAACTACAAGGGCGAGGAGATTTGTCTGGCTCAGGCTCCTGTTGGTTCAGCTCCAGCAGCCCAGTTTATGGATTGGTTGATTGGCTATGGTGTGGAGCAGATTATTTCCACAGGTACCTGTGGTGTGCTAGCCGATATAGAGGAAAATGCCTTTCTAGTCCCTGTTCGCGCTCTGCGAGATGAAGGAGCCAGTTACCACTATGTGGCGCCTTCTCGTTATATGGAAATGCAGCCAGAGGCTATTGCTGCTATTGAGCGAGTGTTGGAAACCAGAGAGATTCCTTATGAAGAAGTCATGACCTGGTCTACAGACGGTTTTTACCGAGAAACGGCTGAAAAGGTGGCTTATCGCAAGGAAGAAGGCTGTGCTGTTGTGGAGATGGAGTGTTCTGCGCTTGCGGCAGTAGCGCAATTGCGTGGGGTCCTCTGGGGTGAATTGTTGTTCACAGCTGATTCCTTAGCAGACTTGGATCAGTACGATAGTCGTGACTGGGGTTCAGAAGCTTTTGATAAGGCGCTAGAACTGAGTTTAGCAAGTGTTCACCTCCTTTAGTTATGCTGACAAAAGGTCTGCTTTATCATACAATGTCTAGCTCATACTTTGCAAAAATATGTTTAAACGAGGTCATCTTCCTCTTTTTGGACGCATGTTGAGATTGGGAAAAATCTTTAAAATCAGAAAAACGCATCATATCAGGTGAAAAACCTTGATACTATGCGTTTTTATTGTGGTAATATGAAATAAAATCTCAACAAATTGATTAGGTAAGTTGCATCAATTTCTAGTAATGTTTGAGAAGTTGTAGCCTACTATTTCAGATTCAAAATGGTGTGTTTCATTTTCTATAGAGTGAGTAGCTGGCGTTAAAAGCTCCTGTCTTACAGTCACATTATCAAGAACTCTTGAACGAGGCTTGTTATTGCCTAGACTATCAACAAAAAGGTGGCATTTTTTAGGCTTGGTGTTAGTGGATTTTGCCTTATCCTATCTAAGTCATTTCGAGCTTTTTATGGTACAATGGAAACATGTTATTCAAATTATCTAAGGAAAAAATAGAGCTAGGCTTATCTCGTTTATCGCCAGCCCGTCGTATTTTTTTGAGTTTTGCCTTGGTCATTTTACTAGGCTCTCTTCTTTTGAGCTTGCCTTTTGTCCAAGTTGAAAGCTCACGAGCGACTTATTTCGACCATCTCTTTACAACCGTATCCATGGTCTGTGTGACAGGACTTTTTACCCAGCCTGTCGCTGACACCTACAATATTTGGGGTCAGCTCATTTGTATGTTCTTGATTCAGATTGGTGGTCTGGGGCTCATGACCTTTATTGGGGTTTTCTATATCCAGAGCAAGCAAAAGCTTAGTCTTCGTAGCCGTGCAACTATTCAGGATAGTTTTAGTTATGGAGAGACTCGATCTTTGAGAAAGTTTGTCTATTCTATTTTTCTCACGACTTTTTTGGTTGAGGGTTTAGGAGCTTTATTCCTCAGTTTTCGTTTTGTTCCTCAACTTGGCTGGGGGCGCGGTCTCTTTAGTGCTATTTTTCTAGCTATATCCGCCTTCTGTAATGCAGGTTTTGATAATTTTGGAAGTACGAGCTTGATTGCTTTTCAGACTGATCCCTTGGTCAATCTGGTTATCGCAGGCTTGATTATTACAGGCGGTCTTGGATTTATGGTCTGGTTTGACCTTGCTACGCATATAGGGAAAAAGAAAAAAGGGCGCCTGCATTTTCACACCAAACTGGTTTTATTACTGACGGTGGGGCTCCTAGCTTTTGGGACGGTGAGTAGTCTCGCTCTTGAATGGAACAATGCAGGGACGATTGGCAATCTCCCTGTTGCAGATAAGGTCTTGGTCAGCTTTTTCCAAACTGTCAGCATGAGAACGGCTGGTTTTGGGACAATTGATTACAGCATGGCTCGTCCTGTTACCTTATTGATTTATATCTTGCAGATGTTTCTAGGTGGGGCTCCAGGAGGAACAGCTGGGGGGCTCAAGATTACCACATTTTTTGTCCTCTTGGTCTTTGCGCGAAGTGAGCTTTTGGGCTTGCCTCATGCCAATGTTGCGAGACGAACGATTGCGCCACGAACGGTTCAAAAATCCTTTAGTGTCTTTATTATCTTTTTGATGACCTTCTTGCTGGGCTTGATTTTACTAGGGATCACAGCCAAGGGAAATCCTCCCTTTATCCACCTCATATTTGAAACCATTTCTGCTCTTGGGACAGTCGGAGTGACGGCAAATTTAACTCCAGATTTAGGGAAATTAGCTCTAAGTGTGATTATGGTTCTCATGTTTATCGGACGAATTGGTCCCTTGACCCTGCTGGTCAGTCTAGCAGATTACCATCCAGAAAAGAAAGATATGATTCACTATATGAAAGCAGATATTAGTATTGGTTAAGAAAGGAAAGAGCATGTCAGATCGTACGATTGGAATTTTAGGCTTGGGAATTTTTGGGAGCAGTGTCCTAGCTGCCCTAGCCAAGCAGGATATGAATATTATCGCTATTGATGACCACGCTGAGCGCATCAATCAGTTTGAGCCAGTTTTGGCGCGTGGAGTGATTGGTGACATCACAGATGAAGAATTATTGAGATCAGCAGGGATTGATACCTGCGATACCGTTGTAGTCGCGACAGGTGAAAATCTGGAGTCGAGTGTGCTTGCGGTTATGCACTGTAAGAGTTTGGGGGTACCGACTGTTATTGCCAAGGTCAAAAGCCATACAGCTAAGAAAGTGCTAGAAAAGATTGGAGCTGACTCGGTTATCTCGCCAGAGTATGAAATGGGGCAGTCCCTAGCACAGACCATTCTTTTCCATAATAGTGTTGATGTCTTTCAGTTGGATAAAAATGTCTCTATTGTGGAGATGAAGACTCCTCAGTCTTGGGCAGGTCAAAGTTTGAGTGAATTAGACCTCCGTGGCAAATACAATCTGAATATTTTGGGTTTCCGAGAGCAGGAAAATTCCCCATTGGATGTTGAATTTGGACCAGATGACCTCTTGAAGGCAGATACCTATATTTTGGCAGTCATCAACAACCAGTATTTGGATACCCTAGCAGCATTGAATTCGTAAAAGAGGGAGCTTCCCTCTTTTTTGATGCCCAAGATGGCAAAGAGAGACAAAAGCCTTATATTCTAGTAAAAGTTCTTCAAAGGCTGGACTTTATGGTAAAATAGAAAGAAGTGACAAGAGAGAGTAATACTCAATGAAAATCAAAGATCAAACTAGGAAACTAGCCGCAGGCTGCTCAAAACAGTGTTTTGAGGTTGCAGATAGGGTTGACGCGGTTTGAATTTAATTTTCGAAGAGTATAAGAAAAAATCAGTCCCCTAAGGAGCAGATTATGAAGTTATTGTCTATCGCCATTCCTAGCTATAATGCTGCAGCCTATCTTCATTACTGTGTGGAGTCGCTAGTGATTGGTGGTGAGCAAGTTGAGATTTTGATTATCAATGACGGGTCTCAGGACCAGACTCAGGAAATAGCTGAGCGTTTAGCCAGCAAGTATCCTAGCATCGTTAGAGCCATCTATCAGGAAAATAAAGGCCATGGCGGTGCGGTCAATCGCGGCTTGGCGGAGGCTTCTGGGCGCTATTTTAAAGTAGTTGACAGTGATGACTGGGTGGATCCTCGTGCCTACTTGAAAATTCTTGAAACCTTGCAGGAACTTGAGAGCAAGGGTCAAGAGGTTGACGCCTTTGTGACCAATTTTGTCTATGAAAAGGAAGGTCAGTCTCGTAAGAAGAGTATGAGTTATGAGTCAGTCTTGCCTGTTCGGCAGATTTTTGGCTGGGATCAGGTCGGAAATTTCTCAAAAGGGCAGTATATCATGATGCACTCGCTGATTTACCGTACAGATTTGTTGCGAGCGAGCCAGTTCCAACTGCCTGAGCATACTTTTTATGTCGATAATCTCTTTGTCTTTACCCCCCTTCAGCAGGTCAAAACCATGTACTATCTACCTGTCGATTTCTATCGTTATTTGATTGGGCGTGAGGACCAGTCTGTCAATGAGCAAGTGATGATTAAGCGCATTGACCAGCAACTGAAAGTCAATCGACTCTTGGTAGACCAGCTTGATTTATCCCAAGTGAGCCACCCCAAAATGCGAGAATATCTGCTGAATCATATTGAAATCACGACGGTGATTTCCAGTGCCCTGCTCAATCGAGCTGGAACAGCAGAGCATCTTGCCAAAAAACGGGAGCTGTGGACCTATATTCAGCAGGAAAATCCAGAGGTCTTTCAGGCTATTCGCAAAACCATGCTCAGCCGTTTGACCAAACATTCGGTCTTGCCAGCCCGCAAACTTTCCAATGTCGTCTATCAAATCACCAAATCTGTTTATGGATTTAATTGATATAAGTATTTTATAAGAGGGATTTAAGAAAAATTTTAACTTTTTCTTAGTCCTTTTTAATTTTAGGAGATTATACTAGAGTCATCAAATAAAGAAAAACTCTAAGGAGAATCCTATGAAATTCAATCCAAATCAAAGATATACTCGTTGGTCTATTCGCCGTCTTAGTGTCGGTGTTGCCTCAGTTGTTGTGGCTAGTGGCTTCTTTGTCCTAGTTGGTCAGCCAAGTTCTGTACGTGCCGATGGGCTCAATCCAACCCCTGCTCAAGTCTTACCTGAAGGGGAATCGGTAACGAAAGAGGGTGACTTAGCAGAAACTCAGGGAGACACCGTTCTTGCTGAAGCGAAACCTGAGGCCGTTGCTGGAAATACGAATTCACTTCCGACAACTACAGAAGGAACTGAAGTGAGCGAGGAAACAAGCCCTTCTCGTCTGGATACACTTTTTGAAAAAGGTGAAGAAGCTCAAGAAAATCCAGAGCTAACAGATGTCTTAAAAGACGCTGTAGATACAGATGATGTGGCAGGGACACAAGCAACTCCAGAAGATATTGAAAAAGCTGTCGATGAGGATGTTAAAGACAGTATTGATGTCCCAGCGGGCTACCTAGAACAAGCCAAAGTTCCCGGTCCTTTCTTGGCTGGTGTAAACAAACCACTTAAATATGAACTTTTCGCAGGCGATGGTATGTTGACTCGTCTCTTGCTCAAAGCATCTGACAAGGCTCCATGGTCAGATAACGGTGTCGCTCAAAACGAGAAAATTCCACCAGTGAAAAATTTACCTGATGACAAGTATTACTATCAAGTATCTTTGAATGGTAACACCACAGGTAAGCAGGGTCAGGATTTATTAGATACACTTCGTACTAATGGTACAAATACCTATGTAGCTACCCTAACTGTCTATGAAGCAGCCGGAGATAAACCTGATTTGACTAAGGTTGTCAAGGAACGTAAAGTAAATATTACCTTGAACGGTCTTGTAACAAGAAGCGATGTTAACTCTGCAGTTGAAAACAACGTTAAAGACAGTATTGATGTTCCTGCTGCTTATCTTGAAAAAGCTGAAGGAAAAGGTCCTTTCACAGCCGGTGTAAACCAAGTAATTCCTTATGAACTATTCGCTGGTGATGGTATGTTGACTCGTCTCTTGCTCAAAGCTTCTGATAAGGCTCCTTGGTCTGATAATGGTGTAGCTAAAAATCCTGCTTTATCTCCATTAGGAGAAAACGTGAAAACCAAAGGTCAATACTTCTATGAAGTAGACTTAAATGGCAATACTGTTGGTAAACAAGGTCAAGCTTTAATTGATCAGCTTCGTGCTAATGGTACTCAAACTTATAAAGCTACTGTTAAAGTTTACGGAAATAAAGACGGTAAAGCTGACTTGACTAATCTAGTTGCTACTAAAAATGTAGACATCAACATCAATGGATTAGTTGCTAAAGAAACTGTCGAAAAAGCTGTTAAAGATAACATTAAAGACAGTATCGATGTTCCTGCTGCTTATCTTGAAAAAGCTGAAGGAAAAGGTCCATTCACAGCCGGTGTAAACCAAGTAATTCCTTATGAACTATTCGCTGGTGATGGTATGTTGACTCGTCTATTACTAAAAGCTTCTGACAAGGCTCCATGGTCTGATAATGGTGTAGCTAAAAATCCTGCTTTATCTCCATTAGGAGAAAATGTGAAAACAAAAGGTCAATATTTCTATGAAGTAGACTTAAATGGCAATACTGTTGGTAAACAAGGTCAAGCTTTAATCGATCAGCTTCGTGCTAATGGTACTCAGACTTACAATGCTACTGTTAAAGTTTACGGTAACAAAGATGGTAAAGCTGACTTGACAAATGTCGTAGCAACTAAACAAGTTACTATTAAGATAAATGTTAAAGAAACATCAGACACAGCGAATGGTTCTTTCTCACCTTCTAACTCTGGCTCTGGCGTGACTCCGATGAATCACAGTCATGCTACAGGTGCGACTCATCAAACAGCTACTGACCATAAGGACATGATGGCACCAGCCAAAGAGACTGATAAAGCAATGCCAGCAAATGACCAAATGGAAAAATCAGGTATGAAGACTGAGACTCCAGCTCCAGGTACTACAGATAGCATGCCTGCTGACACTATGACAAGCTCTACCAATACGATGGCAGGTGAAAACATGGCTGCTTCTGCTAACAAGATGTCTGATACGATGATGTCAGACAAGATGATGTCAGATGATAAAGCTATGCTACCAAATACTGGTGAAGCTCAAACATCAATGGCAAGTATTGGTTTCCTTGGGCTTGCACTTGCAGGTTTACTCGGTGGTCTAGGTTTGAAAAACAAAAAAGAAGAAAACTAATCAGCTAAGGAAATAAATGATGGATAGTGGGCTGACTAAGGCTAGTTTACCAACTCAATCAGCAATCAGGACTTTCTTTCAATAGCAGATTAAAATCATCGTAAAACAATAGAAATAGTGTTATACTTAAAGCAGTATAGCACTGTTTTTATCAAAGGAGAGACAGATGGGAAAGACAATTTTACTCGTTGACGACGAGGTAGAAATCACCGATATTCATCAGAGATACTTAATTCAGGCAGGTTATCAGGTCTTGGTAGCCCATGATGGACTGGAAGCGCTAGAGCTGTTCAAGAAAAAACCGATTGATTTGATTATCACAGATGTCATGATGCCTCGGATGGATGGTTATGATTTAATCAGTGAAGTTCAATACTTATCACCAGAGCAGCCTTTCCTATTTATTACTGCTAAGACCAGTGAACAGGACAAGATTTACGGTCTGAGCTTGGGAGCAGATGATTTTATTGCTAAGCCCTTTAGCCCTCGTGAGCTGGTTTTGCGGGTCCATAATATTTTGCGCCGCCTTCATCGTGGGGGCGAAACAGAGCTGATTTCCCTTGGTAATCTGAAAATGAATCATAGTAGTCATGAAGTTCAAATAGAAGAAGAAATGCTGGATTTGACTGTTAAATCATTTGAATTGCTGTGGATTTTAGCTAGCAATCCAGAGCGAGTTTTCTCCAAGACAGACCTCTATGAAAAGGTCTGGCAAGAAGACTATGTGGATGATACCAATACCTTGAATGTGCATATCCATGCTCTTCGACAGGAGTTGGCAAAATATAGTAGTGACCAAACGCCCACTATTAAGACCGTTTGGGGGTTGGGATATAAGATAGAGAAACCGAGAGGACAAACATGAAACTAAAAAGTTATATTTTGGTTGGATATATTATTTCAACCCTCTTAACCATTTTGGTTGTTTTTTGGGCTGTTCAAAAAATGCTGATTGAGAAAAGCGAGATTTACTTTTTGCTTGGGATGACCATCGTTGCCAGCCTTGTCGGTGCTGGGATTAGTCTCTTTCTCCTATCACCGGTCTTTACGTCGTTGGGCAAACTCAAGGAACATGCCAAGCGGGTAGCGGACAAGGATTTTCCTTCAAATTTGGAGGTTCAAGGCCCTTTAGAATTTCAACAATTAGGGCAAGCTTTTAATGAAATGTCCCATGATTTGCAGGCAAGCTTTGATTCCTTGGAAGAAAGCGAACGAGAAAAGGGCTTGATGATTGCCCAGTTATCGCATGATATTAAGACTCCTATCACTTCGATCCAAGCGACGGTAGAAGGGATTTTGGATGGGGTTATCAAGGAGTCGGAGCAAGCTCATTATCTAGCAACCATTGGACGCCAGACGGAAAGACTCAATAAACTGGTTGAGGAGTTGAATTTTTTGACTCTAAATACAGCTAGAAATCAGGCGGATATGACTAGTAAAGACAGTATTTTTCTGGATCAGCTCTTGATTGAATGCATGAGTGAATTTCAGTTCTTGATTGAGCAGGAGAGAAGAGATGTCCACTTACAGGTAATCCCAGAGTCTGCCCGGATTGAAGGAGATTATGCTAAGCTTTCTCGTATCTTGGTGAATCTGCTCAATAACGCTTTTAAATACTCTGCTCCAGGAACCAAGCTGGAAGTGGTGGCTAAGCTGGAGAAGAACCAGCTTTCAATCAGTGTGACCGATGAGGGACAGGGCATTGCTCCAGAGGATTTGGAGAATATTTTCAAGCGCCTTTATCGTGTCGAAACTTCTCGTAACATGAAAACGGGTGGTCATGGCTTAGGACTTGCGATTGCGCGTGAATTGGCCCATCAATTAGGTGGAGAAATCACAGTCAGCAGCCAGTACGGCCTCGGAAGCACCTTTACCCTTGTTCTTAACTTAAAATAAAGTCTAAACCCCCTTTACAAATCTAGCTATTCATGGTAGAATGGATTTTGTGTGAAATATCAGCAGGAAAGCATGAAGCTCGTCAACAGGTGTCTTATGATAAGTAACCTTGGCTGTTTAGGCGAAGGGCATCTGCACGAATCAGGGCTTTCTAAGTGACTATTTCCACCGAAATATTATTTATATCAGGAGGACATTCACATGTCACGTTATACAGGACCATCTTGGAAACAAGCTCGTCGCCTTGGCCTTTCACTTACAGGTACAGGTAAAGAATTGGCACGTCGTAACTACGTACCAGGACAACACGGACCAAACAACCGTTCTAAATTGTCAGAATACGGTTTGCAATTGGCTGAAAAACAAAAACTTCGTTTCACTTACGGTGTAGGTGAAAAACAATTCCGTAACTTGTTCGTACAAGCTACAAAAATCAAAGGCGGAATCCTAGGTTTCAACTTCATGCTTCTTTTGGAACGCCGTTTGGATAACGTTGTTTACCGTCTTGGTCTTGCGACTACTCGTCGTCAAGCTCGTCAATTCGTAAACCATGGTCACATCCTTGTTGACGGAAAACGTGTTGATATCCCATCATACCGCGTAACTCCAGGTCAAGTGATCTCAGTTCGTGAGAAATCATTGAAAGTTCCAGCTATCCTTGAAGCAGTAGAAGCTACTCTTGGACGCCCAGCATTCGTATCATTCGACGCTGAAAAATTGGAAGGTTCATTGACTCGCTTGCCAGAACGCGACGAAATCAACCCAGAAATCAACGAAGCACTTGTCGTTGAATTCTACAACAAAATGTTGTAATATTTTATTGAATCAGATAGGCTTTGGAGCCTTGATATTAAGCACTTTGGGGCGCTTTCCCTTAGTGCTTTTTTACATTTTAGAATAGCTTTTAAGCATCCAGCTATAAGTAGCTATACGTAACTAGACCTGTATAGTTTAAAGTGATATAATAGTCTAAAGGAGGTACTACCATGAATGTTTTAGAAAAAAACACACAGGTAAACTTTAAGACTAACAGAGACTTATTAGAGAAGGCTAAAGCTATTATCACATCGCAAAATCTTGATATGACAGCCAGTTTTAACTTGTTTTTAGAACACATTGTAGAAAATAAAGCCTTGCCATTTGAAACTCAAGTAGATAAAGAAAGAGAAGAACTTCTATCAGGGTTGCGTGCTGAAATTGCCCGTAGCTTTGACGATTTAGAACATGGAAGAACTTACAACCTTGATGAAGTGAGGGCTAACCTTGGAATTTAACGAGAACGCATATAGCCTCATTATATCCGAAACGGTGCAAGAACAGCTAAGAGGTATTAAAGACTATATCTCAGCTAACTATTTTTCAGAGCAGGCAGGAGCAAACACAGTTAAGAATATTCTTTATGGTTTGGAGCGTCTTGAAGTCTTCCCAGAAGCAGGATTTGATGATGACGAAAGAGTAGGATGTATTATATACCCACCTCACAAAACCAGATGCATCATTTTAGGCGATTACCTAGCCTTCTATCATATTTTAGAGGACAGAAAATCTGTCTTTGTATCAGATATTATTCATAGCAAACAGGACTACATCCGCTTGTTCAAGAAAAAATAGCGCCTACATGTGAAGGCGTTTTTGTTTGGAAATGATATAACATAGTGAAACGAAATAAAAATAGGACAAATCAATCAGGACAATCAAATCAATTTCTATACTCTTCGAAAATCTCTTCAAACCACGTCAGCTTCACCTAGCCGTACTCAAGTACAGCCTACGGCTAGCTTCCTAGTTTGCTCTTTGATTTTCATTGAGTATTAGAAGTCCAAATGTACTATTCTAGTTTCAATCTACTATATTTTGGCCCCCTCACTTTAAGGAAGGGAGGTGTTGCCGATGTTAGAAACTTTACTCACAGTGTTTCTAGCTCTGTTACTTATTAACGTGTTATCTGAGCTTTTCAAGTTATGGCTTAAGAAACGTAAGAAGTAATGGTTAACCCTTTAAGAGGGTAGCAAAAAAGCCCCATCGGTGGCACGGTGGGGCTTTTTAGTTACATATGCTGTAACTTTACTCATATTGTAAGTTCATTCTAACATATAACACCCAATATTTCAAGTTTTTATTTTGATATTCCTCAGAAGTCGTTCCGCAATCTTATAACGCTGAATCCTGTTGTTTGAGTCAGCTTCACTGAAATTAGTACACGCGCTGCCAATTTCCATTTTGCACATCATGTATAATATAGGTAAACAATGATGACATTGGTTAAGTAGAGTCCTAAAATTACCTGATTCAAATCAGTTTTACAAAAAAGATTGTAGGATAAGTAAAGTTTGAATTGAAATATAAGGTAGTTGACAAAAAGAAAAAACGCTTGAATCAGCGTTTTTCTTCTGTATTGATTCGTATTGAATGCTTACTTCACTTCTGTAAACACAACGTGTTTGCGAAGTTTTGGTGAGTATTTCTTCAATTGAAGACGGTCTGGAGTGTTACGTTTGTTTTTAGAAGTAAGGTACAAGCGTTCACCAGATTCTTTGTGTTCAAGTGTAATATTTACGCGCATGGTATCTCCCTTCTATTATTCAGCTGATGCAGCTTTAGCGATTTTACGTCCTTTGTAGTATCCTTTAAGTGATACACGGTGAGAACGTGAGTAATCTCCAGTAGTTTCGTCAAAGTTTACAGATGGAGCTGTTACTTTGTAGTGTGTACGACGTTTGTTTTTCTTCGCTTTTGAAGTGCGACGTGCAGGTACTGCCATTTTGATTTCTCCTTTAGGTATTTATATTCGATTCAATCTACTGATTTTCATCAACTATACTAGGATAACACATTTTTTTTGTAAAGTAAAGTTACTTGACAAAAAAAGATGAAAAAATAAGAAGAACATCAACCGAATTAATCGAAATTTTCTGAAAATTCAAGAATTTTCTTCTGTTCATTGCCTTTAAAATGTGCTATAATAGTAAAAACTGAAATGGGAGGGAACAAATGACTGAATTAGATAAACGTCACCGCAGTAGCATTTATGACAGTATGGTAAAATCACCAAACCGTGCCATGCTTCGTGCGACTGGTATGACAGATAAGGACTTTGAAACACCGATTGTTGGGGTCATTTCGACTTGGGCGGAAAATACGCCATGTAACATTCACTTGCATGATTTTGGGAAATTAGCCAAAGAAGGTGTCAAATCGGCAGGTGCTTGGCCTGTGCAGTTTGGGACTATCACTGTAGCGGACGGGATTGCCATGGGAACGCCTGGTATGCGTTTCTCTTTGACATCTCGTGATATTATTGCGGATTCCATTGAGGCGGCTATGGGTGGTCATAACGTCGATGCCTTTGTTGCTATCGGTGGCTGTGACAAGAACATGCCTGGTTCTATGATTGCCATTGCCAATATGGATATTCCGGCTATTTTTGCCTATGGTGGAACCATTGCACCGGGAAATCTTGATGGCAAGGACATTGACTTGGTTTCTGTCTTTGAAGGTATCGGAAAATGGAATCACGGTGATATGACAGCTGAGGACGTGAAACGTCTTGAATGTAATGCCTGCCCTGGCCCTGGTGGCTGTGGTGGTATGTATACTGCTAATACCATGGCGACTGCTATCGAAGTTCTAGGTATGAGTTTGCCAGGCTCTTCATCTCACCCAGCTGAATCAGCTGATAAGAAAGAAGACATTGAAGCAGCAGGACGTGCTGTAGTTAAAATGTTGGAGCTCGGTCTCAAACCATCAGACATCTTGACTCGTGAAGCCTTTGAAGATGCCATCACTGTAACCATGGCTCTCGGTGGTTCTACAAACGCCACTCTTCACTTGCTTGCCATTGCTCATGCTGCCAATGTTGACTTGTCACTTGAGGACTTCAATACGATCCAAGAACGTGTGCCTCACTTGGCCGACTTGAAACCATCTGGTCAGTATGTCTTCCAAGACCTCTACGAAGTTGGTGGTGTGCCTGCGGTTATGAGATATCTCTTGGCGAATGGTTTCCTTCATGGTGACCGCATCACATGTACTGGTAAGACAGTTGCTGAAAACTTGGCTGACTTTGCAGACCTTACACCAGGTCAAAAAGTTATCATGCCACTTGAAAATCCAAAACGTGCGGATGGTCCGCTTATCATCTTGCACGGGAATCTTGCCCCTGACGGTGCGGTTGCTAAAGTGTCAGGTGTTAAAGTGCGTCGTCACGTTGGTCCCGCTAAGGTCTTTGACTCAGAAGAAGATGCAATTCAGGCCGTTCTGACTGATGAAATCG
The DNA here is from genome assembly GCF_013277145.1 of Streptococcus sp. 3705. Lineage (GTDB taxonomy): Bacteria > Bacillota > Bacilli > Lactobacillales > Streptococcaceae > Streptococcus. Next base: position 45,674 of record NZ_VMMJ01000031.1, read on the forward strand.
TTGATGGCGATGTAGTCGTTGTTCGTTTTGTTGGACCTAAAGGTGGTCCTGGTATGCCTGAGATGCTATCACTTTCATCAATGATTGTCGGTAAAGGTCAGGGAGATAAGGTGGCCCTCTTGACGGATGGCCGTTTCTCTGGTGGTACTTATGGTCTGGTTGTTGGACATATCGCTCCTGAAGCTCAGGATGGTGGACCAATTGCCTACCTTCGTACAGGCGATATCGTTACGGTTGACCAAGATACCAAAGAAATTTCCATGGCAGTATCCGAAGAAGAACTTGAAAAACGCAAGGCAGAAACAACCTTGCCACCACTTTATAGCCGTGGTGTCCTCGGTAAATACGCCCACATCGTATCATCTGCTTCACGCGGAGCCGTGACAGACTTCTGGAATATGGACAAGTCAGGTAAAAAGTAAATTTAAAAAGCAAGCCAACTTCGGCTTGCTTTTTTTCATCTTCAAGAGTAATTTGCCTACTTAACGAGGTGGTAGTCCAAGGGCAATACGGCCGTAGCGACTGATTCGTGTGATTTTCCAAGCAGGCGACCAGGTAACTTCAACCTTGACATCTTCGATACCCTCGATTTGTTTGAGACCTGCAACGATTTCGATAGGCAGGCTTTCGGCGCAATCGCAGGCAGTATCGGTGAAGGTCATGACAATCTTGCAGAGGCCTGTTTCGTCCAGATTGATTTCATAAATCAGCCCTAGATTGTAAACATCCAATTCCACATCTGTATCAAAAACCTTCTCTAGTTTTTCGATAATTTGGTTTTTTAAGGCCAAAGCACGGTCATTGATTTTGATATCGTCTCTCATTACAGTCCCTCCACGTGATAAATATCCTCTATTTTCTCATAATTCTGACAATTTGGCAAGTTTTTGATGAATTTTCTGAAAAATATGATAAAATGAAGAAAATACGGAATCAAGGGGAAGCCTATGGAGCAGATTGGAAAAGTCTTTAGACAATTACGAGAGTCAAGAAATATCTCGCTGAGACAAGCAACTGGAGGACAATTTTCGCCGTCTATGTTGTCCCGCTTTGAAACAGGTCAGAGTGAGCTTTCGGTGGAAAAGTTTCTATTTGCCCTAGAAAATATATCGGCCAGTGTGGAGGAAATCCTCTTTCTGGCGAGAGGTTTTCAGTATGATACAGATTCTGAGTTGAGAAAAGAAATCATAGATGTCTTGGATCCAAAGAATATAGCTCCGCTTGAGGACTTGTATCGCAGGGAGTATCAAGAGCATGCCCATTCTCAAAACAAACAGAAACATATTCTAAATGCCATTCTTATAAAGTCTTATATGAAGAGCATGGACGAAAGGGTAGAGTTAACGGCAGAGGAGGGGAAAGTCCTTCATGACTATCTGTTTTCTACCGAGATCTGGGGAATCTATGAACTCAATTTATTTTCAGTCAGTTCAGCCTTTCTATCTGTTTCTCTTTTTACTAGATATGTACGAGAAATGGTACGTAAATCTGATTTTCTAATGGAAATGTCTGGCAATCGAAACCTTTTTCACACTATACTATTGAATGGCTTTTTAGCCAGCATTGAGTGTGAAGAATTTACTAATGCCTCTTATTTTAAACGTGTTATCGAAGAGCATTTTTACAATGAAAATGAAACCTATTTCCGAATTGTCTATTTGTGGGCAGAGGGTCTCCTTGATAGCAAGCAAGGCAGAGTCAAGGAAGGTCAGAAAAAGATGGAAGATGCTGTCCGTATTTTTGAGATGCTTGGCTGTAATAAATCTGCTGAATACTATAGAAAAACGACCGATTGTTGAATATCTGCAAACTAAGAAAATAATTTGAAATTTTAAGCGATAGAACTGATGGGCTCTCTCGTGTCACTGGAGCAATTCTATCGTTTCTTTTTGCTCATTTTATTTGTTGCATATATTCAAAAGTTTTTCCTCTAGAATTTCTAAGTGCTATACTATAGTCATACTTCATATAGGGATTAGAACAAGAAGGGAGATTACCTATGAAATTATTGTTTAGAAATCAAGCTTATCGACTCTTGACTTTGTCACGCTTCTTCAATGCTTTTGGTGCTTCGATTTTTAATCTGGTCTTTATCGTCTATGCATCGACCTTGCAACAAGCATCTTTTGCTGTTGCTACGGCGAATATTATCATGATTCTTCCGACTCTCTTTACAGTTTTTGTAGGGATTCGGGCAGATTATACGAGGGACAAGGTCAAATGGATGGTCTATAGCGGTTTGTTTCAGGCGGTTTTATTTTTTCTAGCAGCCCTAGTTGTACAGCAAGCTAGTCTCTTTGCCTTTTCTAGCCTGTGTTTAATCAATGTCATTAGTGATGTCATCAGTGATTTTGCAGGTGGCCTGCGCATGCCTCTCATTAAAGAAAAAGTAGCTGAAGATGATCTGATGGAGGCTTATTCTTTTTCCCAGTTCATCACCTATATTTCAGCTATTGGGGGTCAAGCTTTTGGAGTCTGGCTCTTAGGTCTATCGGTCAACAATTTTTCCCTCGTTGCGGGAATCAATGCCTGTTTTTTCCTCGTATCAGCTTCTGTTCTCTTTTTAGGAAGAAGCAAATTGAGTCTGTCAATGTCATCTGCTGATGGTGAATCACTAAAAAATGAGAAGCTTCCTATCAAAGACCAGTTTCTAACGATTTATCGAAATTTACGTCTCGTTTTTCTTAAAGGTGGACAGAAAAACTTTGGTTTTATGCTCTTTGCTGTCTTGCTTATCAATGCCTTGGGTGGCGCTTTGGGTGGAATTTATAATATCTTCTTTTTGAGCCATTCTCTTTTGGACTTTTCTTACACAGAGGCATTATTTATCAATCAAGTCTGTGTTTTGTTAGCAATCATCATCAGTAGCCTTACGGGCAATGATTATTTTGGGAAGCAGTCCCTGCCTAGATTGATGATGTGGGCTACCGTAGGGCTCACTCTAATTGGTCTGGCTAATTTATTCAATCAAATCGTACTTGGTTCACTATTTCTCTTTTTAACTCTGTATGTGTCTGGTAAAGTTTCGCCAAAGATTAGTGCCATGCTCATGAAAAATCTAGCCCCAGAGGTTCTAGCTCGTACCAGTAATTTTTTAGGTTTATTGTTTACCTTGTCCATACCTGTGGGAACAGCCTGTTTTTCACTTATAGCTGTATGGAATATACAGTTGACTTGGATGCTATTTGTTGTCCTTTCCTTGCTAGCTATTCTTTTGACGATTCTTAATCTCAAAAATGATATCTAATACTCTTCGAAAATCTCTTCAAACCACGTCAACGTCGCCTTACCGTATAGATGTTACTGACTTCGTCAGT
>NZ_VMMJ01000032.1:0-62140 GCF_013277145.1 Streptococcus sp. 3705
GTAACATATATACGGCAAGGCGACGTTGACGTGGTTTGAAGAGATTTTCGAAGAGTATAAACAGAAAGGTAGAGCACGTGTTCTAATTTGAACACGAGTAGCAATTCGTACCTATAAGATGCTTGGAACAGATGTGGTCGGAATGTCAACTGCTCCTGAAGTTATTGTTGTAGCCTACTCAGCTTTGAAACTTCTAGGAATTTTATGTATTACTAACTATACTACTGGTTTCAAAGAAGAGATTAACTACGAAGAGGTTATAGAAGTGACTGAGTGTGTTAAAGGTGATTTTAAAGGCTTACTTAAAGCCGTTTTTGCTGAATTATTACTATGTTAAAAGAATTGAGGAGTATTTTTCAGAAAATCCCTTATAATCTTAAATTATTCCTAGCAGTCATTTTGCAAGGAATAGTTTCAGCTTTATCTGGTATTTTTCTACATTATCTTTTAAAGATGATAGAGGGGATAGCTTTTGGTCAATCAGAGCATCAAACTGTATTCTTGACAGATGGAGTTTCCTCGTCGCGGATAGGATTAAGTTTAATAATCGTGGGTGTCAGCTCATCCTTGGTCTGGTATTACTTGCAAAAAAAATCACAGATTTTTTCCATTAAAGCGCAGATGAAGGATGAGACTTCACAATACAAACTTCATTTTTTAAAACAGCTATTTCATTCAATTTGGCAAATTATTGCAGTTGGAGGGGGAGCACCTATTGGTAAAGAAGCTGCACCACGAGAGATTGGAACTCTATTTGCAGGACCAATTGGAAAAATATGTTCTCTCTCTAAGAAGGATCAAATCTTTCTCCTTGCTTGTGGTGCTGGTGCTGGTTTAGCAGCTGTCTACCAGGTTCCATTAACAAGTGTCTTCTTTGTTTTTGAAACTCTAGGAATTGCTCTATCTATTAAACGAGTTGTCTTAGTCGGTTTGACTACCTATGTCTCAACCTATACAGCAGGCTTGGTTATTTCAGATCAGGCTCTCTACCAGATTCCAGCCATCGCATGGTCATTAAAGGAAATGTGGATTATTCCCTTATTACTTTTTTTCTTAACCCCACTAGCTTGGCTTTTTGGTCGCTTGAGTAAAGAAGTGTCTTCAAACAGGATAAAAGATAAACGAGTACTTCTCACATTGCCTACAGCTTTTCTTTTTCTTGCTGGGTTGGCAAGTTATTTTCCACATCTACTTGGAAATGGACGTATGATGGCTCAGGAAGTATTGAATGGTAGCAATGGCAAAACAGTATTCCTCTTGTTTATCCTAAAAGCACTGGTCGTTCTTATTACTCTGTGGGCAGGGGCCTATGGTGGTACACTTACGCCATCTTTTGCCTTGGGGATGGCTGGAGCTGCTCTCTTTGGAATGATTCTAGGTGGGGATAGTCAGCCTAGCATTTTACTTTTGGGATCGGTTTGCTTTTTGTCTGTGACCTTGAGGGCCCCCTGGTCTGCAACTGGATTAGTAATAGGTTTCACTGGGCTAGGTTTGGATTCTCTTCTGTATCTCTTAGTAACAGCTGTTTTAGCCTATGAATTTGCAAAAATATTAGACCGTTTTTCTTGGGCTAACATACTGTGTCAGAAGTCAAATAATAAAGTAATTAGGTAGGAAATGCCCATTTCTTCTAGTCAATGATTTGATTTAAAATATTAAAAAAACTCTCAATTTATTTATAACTGTTTTAAATAAAAATGAAGTAGGCTTATCGGAGTCATGGTTGAATCCGATTTTTCCTAGCTATGAAATATAAAAATAAAAAAAGAAAGGTAGAGCGTGTGTTTTGATTAGAACACGAGCGGAAAACTTTTCTAAAAACTCAGAAGAGAAGAGAAGTTCGGGTTTGAATTGAAGCCAGACTAATCTTCTCAATATCATCAAAATTAAGAAAGAAAGGAATTGAACCCACCCTAAAAGCAGTGGGAAAAAGATAGTTGGTCTAGCGAGCATCGCTCACTGCACCCAACTCCTATTTTCCCTTTGCTTTTTGACGGGTTTGGTATCTTTCTGATTATAAATTTTAGAATAAAGAAAGGATGGGTTAACTGTATTCATTGAACTGAATACGGGCGGAGAACTGTGTAAAAAAGATAAACTTTCTAGCATCTGCGATGTGTCGTCAGTTTCCTATTTTTCCTTTGTTCTCCGTCGCCCTTTATATCTTAATTATGTCTATCCATATTGCTGCTCAGCAGGGTGAAATTGCTGATAAAATTCTTCTTCCTGGGGATCCTCTTCGTGCTAAGTTTATTGCGGAAAATTTCCTTGAAGATGCTGTTTGTTTTAACGAAGTGCGTAACATGTTTGGTTACACTGGTGCTTACAAGGGCCACCGTGTATCTGTCATGGGAACTGGGATGGGGATGCCATCCATTTCGATTTATGCGCGTGAGTTGATTGTGGACTACGGTGTGAAGAAATTGATTCGTGTGGGAACTGCAGGTTCTTTGAATGAAGATGTTCACGTCCGTGAATTAGTTTTGGCGCAGGCAGCTGCAACCAACTCTAACATCATCCGCAATGACTGGCCACAGTACGATTTCCCACAAATCGCTAGCTTTGATTTGCTGGACAAGGCCTACCATATCGCCAAAGAACTCGGTATGACTACCCACGTTGGGAACGTTTTGTCTTCTGATGTCTTTTATTCAAACTACTTTGAAAAGAACATCGAACTTGGTAAATGGGGAGTCAAGGCTGTGGAAATGGAAGCAGCAGCCCTTTACTATCTGGCAGCCCAACACCATGTTGACGCGCTTGCTATCATGACTATTTCGGATAGTTTGGTCAATCCAGATGAAGACACGACTGCGGAAGAACGTCAAAATACCTTCACCGATATGATGAAGGTTGGCCTAGAAACCTTAATTGCTGAATAAAAGGGAACACAAAAGGAAGATTTTCTGAATGAAAATCTTCCTTTTTTAGTCATTCACTACATACTGACCTTAATGAATGTTACTCTATTGTCTATTTTTTAAGAGATTGCAAGAAATAATCAATTTCTGCTTGAGAATGGAGAATATGCATCTTTTCAGGGTAGGTATCACTTAATTTTTGGTATCTTTCCTTAGCATTATTTGTCCGCCCATCCCAGAGAATCCATCTGATAAACTCCCAATTAAATTGTTCTTGACAACCAGCTGCCATACTTTCTCTTACTTTTCCCCGGTATTTAAGATAACGTTTAAAGGCTCGTAGCAGACAATTCCAGCGAGAAAAATTGAGAAAGATGATTTGATCTGCTTCCAGCATTCTTTCTTCGTAATAGCACCAAGAATAATTGCCATCAATAACCCAAGCTTTATGCTTGGTGAGAAAATTTTTCATCTCGGTCAACATCCATTCGCGATCACTGTCTTGCCAATCAGGTTGAAATTGGAGTGTGTCCATGTGAAGTTTTGGGATGGAGTAGCAGTGAGACAACTTTTCGGCTAGAGTTGACTTACCAGCACCAGAATATCCGATAATTGCGATTTTCATTTTCTACCTTTTCCTATTTGAGGACAAAAAAACAGCCTCTATGGACTGTTTCTTATTTAGCAAGTTTAGCTGAAAGACGAGCTTTATCACGGCTTGCTTTGTTTTTGTGAATCAAACCTTTAGTTTCTGCTTTATCGATAGCTGAGCTAGCAGCACGGAAAAGTTCTTCAGATGGGTTTGCTTCGAAAGCTTTGATAGCAGTACGCATAGCTGATTTTTGAGCTGAGTTCTTTTCGTTTTGTTTAACGTTCAATTCAGCGCGTTTGATAGCTGATTTAATGTTTGCCAATGTTCTTACCTCCATATTTACTAACTATACCATTATATCTGAAAACTTACGTTTTGACAAGGGAAAATTATTTTTTTAAGTAAATTTCATCGATTTCATGGTTCTTTGTTTTATGAAGAATCACTTCCGCTCGATTTCTTGTCGGTTCAATATAATTTTGTAGATTTATGAGATTGATACTGGTCCAGACCTGATGGGCAAAGGATTCCACTTCCCCAATCGGCATTTGTGTAAAACGATAATAGTAGCTATCAGGGTCGTTTTGGGCTAGGCTCAGCATCTTCAAGAAACGGTCTAGATACCAACTCTCAATGTCATCGACTGCAGCATCAACATAGATGGAAAAGTCAAAGAAGTCAGTAATGTAGAGACGCTCGTTTTGTGGATTTTGAAAGACATTTATTCCCTCAACAATGACAAAATCAGCAGCTTTGACGCTCTGCTTTTCCTCAGGTACGATGTCGTAGACTTCATGAGAATAGACAGGAATATCTACATCTTGTCCATTTTTGATGTGATCCAGGAAGTTGAGAAGAGCTTCCATATCATAGCTTTCAGGAAATCCCTTGCGATTTAAAATCCCTTGTTCAATCAAGGTCTGGTTGGGATAGAGAAAGCCATCGGTTGTTACCAACTCAACCGTAGCATCTGTAAGTGTACGGGACAGTAGGATTTGAAGTAGGCGACTGGTTGTGGATTTTCCAACGGCGACACTCCCAGAAACCCCAATGATAAAAGGCTGGGATTTGCTTTCACGTTGAAGGAAAATCCCTTTTGAAAAGGCCAAATCATCCTTGGTACGCTTGTAAATCTGGATGAGATGGGCTAGGGGGAGATAGACATCGGTAACATCCTGCAAGCTAATCTGGTCATTAAAACTCTTGATGGATTCTAATTCCTCTTCTGTCAAAGGAGGTGTTGTCTTTCGATGTAACGATTGCCAAGTCTGGCGGCTGATTTTTTCAAAATGTAAAAATTCGTTGGTCATTTGTTTTCCCCTAGATATTTTGTTTATCATACCATAAAAAGCTAAAAAAATAAAGCGGTTTCTTGATGATAGTAAACCAATATCGTATAATAGAAGTAGATAGGGTTGACCAATTTATTGATGAGGTAGGAGCTACTTTCTCCTGACTTATAAGCCAATAAAGGGGGCTTTGGGATTCACAATTTATAGGAGGTGTACTATGAAAATCTTAAAAAGTTATATACTGGAACTCTGTTTTATTTTAAGTTTTGCACTACCTTTTATAAAAGGGGCGAATGCGGATAATGGTAGACGCTTTGTGGAAATCTATTACGGTTTTACTTTTTTGATGGAACATGCTATTGTAACAGCTATCTTTATCTGTTCGCTCTTGATTGCTTGCCTACTAAAAAAACGGTGGACGAAATGGCTTGCTGCTGGTAGTTATCTATTTTTGATTTTGTGGATTGCTACAGAGGGTTATTTCTTCCGTATGTCGCTAGAAGATTTGGTACGGCTTTGGACAAGTTGGGAAATCCTGACAAAAACGTATCAGTTGGGCTTTTATCTAAACATCTTGTTGGGAATTTTGTTGATAATTAAATATCTGAAGGTTAAGCAATAGTCATAAAAATGAGCCTAATTATAAATGATAAATTTGTTGTTTTATCCTGATTATGATATTTCTAGTTCTAAATGGCTTATTATTTATAAGTGTTTAAAGAGATTGAAGAAAAGGTCTTCTTGACTAGTTTTCTTCAGTCTTTTTCGTTTTATGATCAATTTGTAAACGATTTACAATTTAAGTCAAATTATGGTAAAATAGTTTCATGAGTAAAATGTATTATGCAGAAAATCCTGACGCTGCTCACGACATTCATGAGTTGAGAGTGGACTTGTTGGGAGAAAAAATGACCTTTTTGACAGATGCGGGTGTTTTTAGCAAGAAAATGGTTGACTTTGGAAGTCAACTCTTGCTCAAGTGTCTTGAGGTCAACCAAGGAGAAACTGTCCTGGATGTAGGCTGTGGTTACGGACCTTTGGGCTTGTCTTTAGCTAAGGCTTATGGCGTTCAGTCTACCATGGTCGATATTAATAATCGTGCCTTGGATTTGGCGCGACAAAATGCTGAACGAAATAAAGTAGAAGCGACGATTTTCCAGTCCAACATCTATGAACAAGTTGAAGGCACATTTGACCATGTCATTTCAAATCCTCCTATCCGTGCGGGCAAGCAAGTAGTTCATGAAATCATTGAGAAAAGTAAAGATTTCTTGGAAACTGGTGGGGATTTAACAATTGTTATCCAGAAAAAACAAGGGGCTCCAAGCGCCAAGTCAAAGATGGAGGAAGTGTTTGGCAATTGTGAAATCGTCAAAAAAGATAAGGGATACTATATCCTTAGAAGTGTGAAAGAATGAGAGCAGTTGATTTAATCCAAAAGAAACGAGATGGTCAAGAGCTGACTTCGAGTGAAATTGAGTGGTTAGTTGAAGGCTATGTGTTAGGAACTGTCCCTGATTATCAGATGTCTGCCTTTGCTATGGCAGTTTATTTCAAAGGAATGACGACTCGAGAAATATCTGATTTGACCATGAAAATGGTTCAGACAGGTCAAGAGTTTGATTTATCAGCTATTGATGGGGTTAAGGTTGACAAGCATTCTACGGGTGGTGTTGGTGATAAGGTGACCTTGATTTTGGCTCCTCTTGTTGCAAGCTTTGGTGTTCCTGTGGCAAAAATGAGTGGTCGTGGTCTCGGCCATACTGGCGGAACAATTGATAAATTGGAGTCCGTTAAGGGCTATCAAGTAGAGCGTAGTCAAGAAGATTTTATTCGTCAGGTTCAGGATATTGGTGTATCTGTCATTGGGCAATCAGACCAGCTTGTCAAAGCAGATAAGCTTCTCTACGCCCTCCGTGATGTGACCGCAACTGTCGACACGATTCCTTTGATTGCGAGTTCGGTGATGAGCAAGAAAATCGCGGCAGGAGCGGATGCTATTTTGCTAGACGTAACTGTCGGTGAGGGTGCCTTCATGAAGACGGTTGATGAGGCGCGTGAACTGGCTCAAACCATGGTGGAACTAGGTAAGGCAGTTGGTAGAAAAACGGTAGCAGTGATTACCGATATGAGTCAGCCCTTGGGACGAGCGATTGGAAATCGTCTAGAAATTCTTGAAGCACTGGAGATTTTACAAGGTCAAGGACGTCAGGATATTACCCATTTTATATGCGAACTGGCTCAAATTATGCTTGGCCTTGCAAATGTTAACAAGACAGTTGAAGAAGTTCACCAACATCTTGAAAATGGTCAAGCACTGGCTAAGTTTGAGGAGATGGTCCAAGCCCAAGGTGGAGACTTGGAAGACCTCTATCGTCCTGTAAATGTAGCCCATGTGGTGGACATCCCTGCTCAGGAAACGGGTGTCATTTCAGCTCTTCCAGCTATGGAACTTGGACTTTATGCTATGAGACTGGGGGCAGGTCGTGCAGTCAAGTTTGATGCCTTGGACTATGAAACAGGAATTGTTTTTGAAAAGAAAGTTGGAGATTCCGTTCAAAAGGGAGAAATTGTTGCAAAAGTATACACAAATGGAAAAATTTCTCCTCAGCTAGTTACAGATTTTCAAAAATATGTTAGAATAAATGATAGTGTGCAAAGTTTACGAGAAATCATAGAAATAATCTCATAAACTGCAGGAGAATCCGAATATGAAATTAAATAAATATATCGATCATACACTTTTGAAACAAGAAGCGACAGAAAATCAAATTGATTGTTTGTTGTCTGAAGCTAGAGAGTATGATTTTGCCAGTGTTTGCGTTAATCCGACCTGGGTTGAACATGCTAAAAAAGGGCTTGAAGGCACAGATGTCAAGGTCTGCACAGTAGTAGGTTTCCCCTTGGGAGCAACAACTTCAGCTGTGAAAGCATTTGAAACAAAAGAAGCTATCCAAAATGGTGCAGATGAGATTGATATGGTGATCAATGTTGGAGCTCTCAAAACAAGTAATCTTGATTTGGTTGAGTCGGATATTCGAGCAGTAGTAGAAGCAAGTGGTGACAAGTTAGTGAAAGTCATTATTGAAGCTTGCCTTCTGACAGACCAAGAAAAAGTTGTGGCTTGCCAATTAGCTCAAAAAGCTGGAGCTGATTTTGTTAAAACATCTACTGGCTTTTCAACTGGTGGTGCTACGGTAGCAGATGTTCAATTAATGCGTGAAACAGTTGGTCCTGATATGGGTGTCAAGGCTGCTGGTGGAGCTCGTTCTTATGCAGATGCTCTTGCATTTGTGGAAGCAGGGGCGACCCGTATCGGAACGTCAGCTGGGGTAGCCATTTTAAAAGGAGAATTGGCTGATGGCGACTACTGAGTTGATTGAACTGGCAATTGAAACCAGCAAACATGCCTACGTCCCCTATTCTCACTTTCCTATCGGAGCAGTTTTAGTAGCCAAAGACGGAAGTGTTTACACGGGAGTGAATATCGAAAATGCTAGCTATCCTTTGACCAATTGCGGTGAGAGAACAGCCATTTTTAAGGCTGTATCTGAAGGGCAAAGAGAATTTTCAGAGCTGATTGTTTATGGTCAAACTGAAAAACCGATTTCACCATGTGGTGCTTGTCGCCAAGTAATGGTCGAATTTTTTGAACAAGATCTAAAAGTGACCTTAGTCGCAAAAGATAAATCGACGGTCGAGATGACGGTCGGGGAATTACTTCCATATTCTTTTACAGACTTAAACTAGTCTGAGTCGCTCTTTGAGTGGCACGGTCCTTGTGACCAATCAATCCATACTTGCAACATCGTTGCACATCTTATTTAGGAGGTTCAGTAATGAACAAGAAACAATGGCTAGGCCTTGGTCTAGTTGCAGTGGCAGCAGTTGGACTTGCTGCATGTGGTAACCGCTCTTCTCGTAACGCAGCTTCATCTTCTGATGTGAAGACAAAAGCAGCAATCGTCACTGATACTGGTGGTGTTGATGACAAATCATTCAACCAATCAGCTTGGGAAGGTTTGCAAGACTGGGGTAAAGAACATAATCTTTCAAAAGATAACGGTTTCACTTACTTCCAATCAACAAGTGAAGCTGACTACGCTAACAACTTGCAACAAGCGGCAGGAAGTTACAACCTAATCTTCGGTGTTGGTTTTGCCCTTCACAATGCGGTTGAAGAAGCAGCAAAAGACCACTCTGATTTGAACTATGTCTTGATTGATGATGTGATTAAAGATCAAAAGAATGTTGCTAGCGTAACGTTTGCTGATAACGAAGCTGCTTACCTTGCGGGTGTTGCAGCGGCAAAAACAACTAAAACAAAACAAGTTGGTTTTGTAGGTGGTATTGAGTCTGAAGTTATCTCACGTTTTGCAGCTGGATTTAAAGCTGGTGTTGAGTCAGTAGACCCATCTATCAAAGTACAAGTTGACTATGCTGGTTCATTTGGTGATGCTGCTAAAGGTAAAACAATTGCAGCAGCACAATACGCAGCTGGTGCAGACGTTGTTTATCAAGCAGCAGGTGGAACAGGTGCTGGTGTCTTTGCAGAAGCAAAATCACTCAATGAAAGCCGTTCTGAAAGTGAAAAAGTTTGGGTTATCGGTGTTGACCGCGACCAAGTAGCAGAAGGTAAGTACACTTCTAAAGATGGTAAAGAATCAAACTTCGTTCTTGTATCTACTTTGAAACAAGTTGGTACAACTGTAAAAGATATTGCTAACAAAGCAGAAAAAGGTGAATTCCCTGGCGGTCAAGTGATCGTTTACTCATTGAAAGATAAAGGGGTTGACTTGGCAGTAACAAACCTTTCAGAAGAAGGTAAAAAAGCTGTTGAAGATGCTAAAGCTAAAATCCTTGATGGAAGCGTAAAAGTTCCTGAAAAATAATGGATGGAAGTCATTTCTTAGGAAGTGGCCAAGGGCCGCTTTTTTAAGAGTTGAGACAAAGTCATTTTGTCTCAGTAAAGCTTGCTACTAGAGAAACTAGCAAGTTTTATTGAAATAAAATAAGACTCTGAAAGGAAGAGCACATGGCACACGAAAATGTCATTGAGATGCGTGATATTACCAAGGTGTTTGGTGAATTTGTTGCCAACGACAAAATCAACCTGCACCTACGAAAAGGTGAAATTCATGCACTTTTAGGAGAAAATGGGGCTGGAAAGTCCACGCTCATGAACATGTTAGCAGGGCTTCTTGAACCAACCAGTGGTGAAATTGTGGTCAACGGTCAAGTTGTCAACCTCGACTCACCCTCTAAAGCAGCTAGCTTGGGAATCGGAATGGTTCACCAGCACTTTATGTTGGTAGAAGCCTTCACAGTGGCTGAAAACATCATTTTAGGTAGTGAATTGACTAAAAATGGTGTGCTAGATATCGCTGGAGCTAGCAAAGAAATCAAGGCTCTTTCTGAACGTTATGGCTTAGCTGTTGACCCTTCTGCCAAGGTAGCAGATATCTCAGTTGGAGCCCAACAACGTGTAGAAATTTTAAAAACCCTTTATCGGGGGGCTGATATCCTTATCTTTGACGAACCAACGGCCGTTTTGACTCCATCAGAAATTGATGAGTTGATGGCTATTATGAAAAATCTTGTCAAAGAAGGGAAATCAATTATCTTGATTACCCACAAGTTGGACGAGATTCGCGCAGTTTCTGACCGCGTTACAGTTATCCGTCGTGGGAAATCAATTGAAACCGTCGAAATTGCAGGAGCTACAAATGCTGATTTAGCAGAAATGATGGTGGGTCGTTCTGTTTCCTTTAAAACAGAGAAACAAGCCTCTCAACCAAAAGAAGTGGTCTTGTCTATTAAAGACTTGGTGGTCAATGAAAACCGCGGTGTCCCAGCTGTTAAAAATCTGTCCTTGGATGTTCGTGCTGGAGAGATTGTCGGTATTGCGGGGATTGATGGAAATGGTCAGTCTGAATTGATTCAAGCCATTACAGGTCTTCGTAAGGTTGAATCTGGTAGCATCGAGCTAAAAGGAGATTCAATTGTAGGTTTACACCCACGTCAGATTACAGAGTTGAGTGTTGGGCACGTTCCAGAAGACCGTCACCGTGATGGTTTGATTTTGGAAATGATGATTTCTGAAAATATTGCCCTTCAAACCTACTATAAAGAACCACATAGTAAAAATGGAATTTTGAGCTATTCAAATATTACTTCTTATGCTAAAAAGCTAATGGAAGAGTTTGATGTTCGTGCTGCCAGTGAATTTGTTCCTGCAGCAGCACTCTCAGGAGGAAATCAACAAAAAGCAATTATTGCTCGTGAAATTGATCGTGATCCTGATCTCCTTATCGTCAGCCAGCCAACTCGTGGGTTGGATGTCGGTGCCATTGAGTATATCCATAAACGCTTGATTGAAGAGCGTGATAATGGCAAGGCTGTCCTTGTTGTCAGCTTTGAATTGGATGAGATTTTAAACGTCTCAGACAGTATTGCCGTTATCCACGATGGTAAGATTCAAGGTATTGTATCACCAGAAACAACCAATAAACAAGAACTTGGTGTCTTGATGGCTGGTGGAAACTTGGGAAAGGAGAAGAGTGATGTCTAAAAAATTACAACAAATTTCGGTTCCCTTGATTTCTGTCTTCCTAGGAATTTTGCTCGGAGCCATTGTCATGTGGATCTTCGGTTATGATGCTATTTGGGGCTACGAAGAATTGTTTTATACAGCCTTTGGTAGTCTACGTGGGATTGGGGAGATCTTCCGTGCTATGGGGCCTCTAATCTTGATTGGTCTTGGTTTTGCCGTTGCCAGTCGTGCTGGTTTCTTTAACGTTGGACTTCCTGGTCAGGCTTTGGCAGGTTGGATTCTCAGTGGTTGGTTTGCCTTGTCACATCCAGATATGCCACGTCCTTTGATGATTCTAGCAACTATCGTGATTGCCTTGATTGCTGGAGGGATTGTCGGAGCGATTCCGGGTATTCTTAGAGCTTATCTAGGGACGTCAGAGGTTATCGTAACCATCATGATGAACTATATCGTCTTGTATGTAGGAAATGCCTTTATCCATGCCTTTCCTAAAGACTTCATGCAAAGTACAGATTCAACCATTCGTGTTGGGGCTAATGCAACCTATCAGACACCTTGGTTGTCTGAGTTGACTGGTAATTCGCGGATGAATATTGGTATTTTCTTTGCCATCATTGCCGTTGCAGTTATTTGGTTCATGCTCAAGAAAACAACTCTTGGTTTTGAAATCCGTGCTGTTGGTCTTAATTCACATGCTTCAGAATATGCTGGTATTTCTGCAAAAAGAACGATTATCCTCTCAATGATTATCTCAGGTGCCTTGGCTGGTCTTGGTGGAGCTGTTGAAGGTCTGGGAACCTTCCAGAACGTTTATGTTCAGGGGGCGTCATTAGCTGTCGGATTTAACGGAATGGCGGTTAGTCTGCTTGCGGCCAACTCACCAATTGGTATTCTATTTGCAGCCTTCTTATTTGGTGTTCTCCAAGTTGGAGCTCCTGGTATGAATGCGGCGCAGGTACCGTCTGAGCTTGTCAGCATTGTAACAGCGTCTATTATCTTCTTTGTCAGTGTTCATTACCTTATTGAACGCTTTGTCAAACCGAAAAAACAAGTTAAAGGAGGTAAGTAAAGATGTCTATTACAACCTTGCTCACCCTCTTGGTGTCTTCTATGCTGATTTACTCAGCGCCCCTCATCTTTACAAGTATCGGTGGTGTTTTCTCTGAACGTGGTGGTGTGGTAAACGTCGGTCTTGAAGGAATTATGGTTATGGGTGCCTTTTCTGGAGTTGTCTTTAACCTTGAATTTGCAGAACAATTTGGAGCAGCAACTCCATGGCTATCCTTGCTTGTAGCAGGATTGGTTGGAGGCCTCTTCTCTATCATCCACGCAGCAGCGACGGTTCATTTCCGTGCAGACCATGTTGTCAGCGGTACGGTATTGAACTTGATGGCGCCAGCCTTGGCTGTTTTCTTGGTGAAAGTTCTTTATAACAAAGGACAAACCGACAACTTAAGTCAAACTTTTGGACGCTTTGACTTCCCAGTCTTGGCAAATATCCCAGTGATTGGTGATATCTTCTTCAAGTCAACTAGTCTTCTTGGTTACTTGGCGATTGCCTTCTCTTTCCTTGCTTGGTTTATCCTCTTCAAGACTCGATTTGGTCTTCGTCTCCGCTCTGTCGGTGAACATCCTCAAGCAGCTGATACCTTGGGAATCAATGTCTACAAGATGAGATATTTTGGAGTCATTATTTCCGGTTTCCTAGGTGGAATTGGCGGAGCGATTTATGCTCAATCCATCTCAGTTAACTTCTCAGTGACAACTATTGTTGGACCTGGATTTATCGCTCTTGCTGCGATGATTTTTGGGAAATGGAATCCAATCGGAGCCATGCTATCTAGTCTCTTCTTTGGACTTTCACAAAGTTTGGCTGTTATCGGATCTCAATTGCCATTCCTACAAGGAGTGCCTGCGGTTTATCTTCAAATCGCACCTTATGTTTTGACAATTCTTGTCTTGGCAGCCTTCTTTGGAAAAGCAGTTGCACCAAAAGCAGATGGTATCAACTATATCAAATCAAAATAAGCATACAAAAAACGTCAGTTCAGAATGAACTGGCGTTTTATTTTTTAGGATGTTGGTGGGTTAGGTTCAATCCCCAAGGGACAAGATTTTCAGTTTTATTTTTGATACGAGCGATATTGTCCTTATGACGAATGATAATCAAACTAGCAAGAGCTAGGATAATAGCGATGAATAGAGGGTCATAGTTGCTCAGGATAAAACCAAAAAGTGGAAAGAGTAGAACTCCGATGACAGCCGCGATAGATGCTGTGACACTAGATAGCGAAATCATACTACCAAGATAGAGGGTTCCAAAGAAAACAACCGCAAGGTAGAGGCAGAAGACAGGCGCAAATCCGAAAACCACTCCAGCACTGGTTGCGACAGCCTTACCACCCTTAAATCCTGCAAAGATAGGGAAGGTATGGCCAATAACAGCCAAAAGTCCAAAGATGAGAGGCGAAAAGTCTTGTAGATGAAACATAATCGGAAGAAGCGTTGCTAGGGTTCCTTTGAAAAAGTCAATGACAAAGGTTGCCATACCAGCTTTCTTACCTAAAATGCGGAAGGTATTGGTCGTTCCAGTGTTACCAGAACCATGCTCTCGCAGATTGATTTGAAAGAAAACTTGTCCAATCCAGAGACCAGACGGAATCGAACCCAGCAGATAGGCTAGGATTAATAAAACTATTGTAATCATACTCCTATTATATCATGAAATGGAGAAGAAAGGCAGAGAATCTCTTCTGAAATTGTCACAGCGGAGAAAGAAAAATTTTGCAAAATCCTTGGAAAACTTGTAGAATAGTAAAGATGAACGAATAGGAGGTTCCTTGTGTCAAAAAAGGAAATCAATATTAACAATTATAATGATGATGCCATTCAGGTGCTAGAAGGGTTGGATGCGGTCCGTAAACGTCCAGGAATGTATATCGGATCGACCGATGGTGCTGGTCTCCACCACCTAGTCTGGGAAATCGTCGATAATGCGGTCGATGAAGCCCTGTCTGGGTTTGGCGATCGTATTGATGTGACCATTAATAAAGATGGAAGTTTAACGGTTCAAGACCACGGACGTGGAATGCCAACTGGTATGCACGCGATGGGAATTCCAACTGTTGAGGTTATCTTTACCATTCTTCATGCAGGAGGGAAATTCGGTCAAGGAGGCTACAAGACATCAGGTGGACTTCACGGGGTGGGGTCTTCCGTTGTTAATGCCCTTTCTAGCTGGCTAGAAGTTGAAATCACTCGTGATGGTGCAATCTACAAGCAACGTTTTGAAAATGGTGGAAAACCTGTCACGACTCTGAAGAAAATCGGTACAGCACCCAAGTCTAAAACAGGTACCAAGGTTACTTTTATGCCTGATGCGACGATCTTCTCTACGACAGATTTCAAGTACAATACCATCTCAGAGCGTCTTAATGAATCAGCCTTTCTCTTGAAAAATGTGACCTTGTCTTTGACGGACGAGCGAACAGATGAAGCGATCGAGTTTCACTATGAAAATGGGGTGCAGGACTTTGTTTCTTATCTGAACGAAGACAAGGAGACCTTAACGCCAGTTCTTTACTTTGAAGGTGAAGACAATGGTTTCCAAGTGGAAGTAGCTCTCCAGTACAATGATGGTTTTTCAGATAATATTTTGTCCTTTGTCAATAACGTTCGTACCAAGGATGGTGGAACGCATGAGACTGGACTTAAGTCTGCCATTACTAAGGTTATGAACGACTACGCGCGTAAGACAGGTCTTCTCAAGGAAAAAGATAAAAACCTTGAAGGGTCAGACTATCGTGAGGGGCTAGCGGCTGTCCTCTCTATTCTAGTCCCTGAAGAACATTTGCAGTTTGAGGGTCAGACCAAGGACAAACTAGGAAGTCCACTAGCTCGTCCCGTTGTGGATGGAATTGTAGCGGATAAGTTGACCTTCTTCCTTATGGAAAATGGTGAATTGGCTTCTAACCTCATCCGCAAGGCTATTAAGGCCCGTGATGCTCGTGAAGCGGCACGTAAGGCGCGTGATGAGAGCCGAAATGGGAAGAAAAATAAAAAAGATAAGGGCTTGCTGTCTGGTAAATTAACCCCAGCCCAGTCTAAGAATCCTGCTAAGAATGAACTCTATCTCGTCGAGGGCGACTCTGCCGGTGGCTCTGCCAAACAAGGTCGTGACCGTAAATTTCAGGCTATCCTACCTCTTCGTGGTAAGGTTATCAATACAGCCAAGGCCAAGATGGCGGATATCCTCAAAAATGAGGAAATCAACACCATGATTTATACCATCGGTGCAGGTGTCGGAGCAGACTTCTCCCTTGAAGATGCCAACTATGACAAGATCATTATCATGACCGATGCGGACACCGACGGTGCCCACATTCAGACTTTACTCTTGACATTTTTCTACCGCTACATGCGTCCGCTAGTTGAGGCAGGACATGTTTATATCGCCCTCCCGCCTCTTTACAAGATGTCCAAAGGTAAAGGCAAGAAAGAAGAAGTGGCCTACGCATGGACAGACGGAGAACTTGAAGAACTCCGCAAGCAGCTCGGTAAAGGCGCTACCCTCCAACGCTATAAAGGTCTCGGTGAGATGAATGCGGACCAGCTCTGGGAAACAACCATGAATCCAGAAACGCGTACTCTTATCCGTGTTACAATCGAAGACTTAGCACGCGCCGAACGCCGTGTCAATGTCCTCATGGGAGATAAGGTCGAACCACGTCGTAAGTGGATTGAAGACAATGTCAAGTTTACGCTGGAGGAAGCGACAGTGTTTTAAGTTAGTTTTTAATGAATGGGTATAAACATGAGAACTGAAACAGAAATGCTCGATGTAATCTTAAAGACTGCTGAAACCTTACAAGTTGCGGCTGTCGCCATGTCTGGTTCGCGGACAAACCCAAAGGCCCTAAAAGATGAATTTCAAGATTACGATGTAGTCTATGTTGTAGAGAATCTGGACGAGCTGATCTCAGATTTATCTTGGACAGATCAGTTTGGTAAACGTATTATCGAGCAAGAGGTTAGGTTGGGACATCGCCGTCTATTTCTTATGCTCTTTGAAGATGGCAATAGGATTGATTTGACTCTATGTCCTAAAGAATATATCAAGGAGTGGATAGAAAGCGAAGCGGATTTCACGGTGTTAGAGGACCCTAAGGGCTTGTTTGCGCCTTATTCTCCAAATCCTCAACGTTACTGGACGAATCCAGCTAGTCAGATAGATTTCGAAAAAGCCTGCAATGAATTTTGGTGGGTTTCCGCCTATGTGGTCAAAGGAATCTGTCGTAAGCAAGTTATTTATGCGACCGATCATCTCTATGGCATTTGTCAACAAGAACTCCTAAAAATCTTAGTTTGGCAGGTTGCAAGTGATAGGGGGAAAGTCGATATCGGCAAGAACTACAAGTACCTCTTTCAGTATTTGCCTGCTGAGAAAGAGAAAGAATTTACAGCCTTGCTTGACTTTTTTGACCAGAAAAGCCTCACCAAGTCTCTCTTCGCTACCATGAACTTTTTCCATAAAGAAGCGCAGGCCTTCTCTCTTAAAACCGGCTTCCACTATGACAAAGTAACTGCTGAGAAGATGATTGAGTATGCTAAGGAGAGACTCGAAACAAATGAAACATTTACAAAATAATAAGATAACAAAATTTTTACTGATTAGTTTTCTCATTTCTTGGGGATTTGGTTGGGGATTGCTCGCTTTTCTGACGCAAATGAGCCTCTTAAGTCTAACAAGTCCACTAGGAGTTTTTCTCCATTTACTAGGAGGTTTCGGTCCAACCATTGCAGCCATTTCTTGTTTGCCTCAAAAATCCATTAAAAGCATAGTCTCTTTTATCTTAGGGGACTCAAAGAAATATATTTTGCTATTTCTTTTACTAATTTTCGTGCAGACAGGTGTCATCGCTTTCTCCTCTAAGGAACTTAATCCGGCTTTTCCACTAGGAAATTTGTTTGTTGTTTTTTTGAGTGCAATCTGTATCTATGGTGGCGAAGAAGAATTGGGATGGCGAGGCATCTTGCAACCAACTTTGGAAACTAGATTCTCCTTTTGGATTTCCGGTTTGATAACAGGTTGTATTTGGGCAATTTGGCATGTACCTTTATGGTTTGTGATTGGAAGTTCCCAAAGTGGGATGCCTTTTATATTATTCAGTCTATTTGCAATTTATCTCAGTATTCTTCTAGCAGCTGTTTTCAAAAAGACTAAGTCGGTCCTTTTTTGCGCCATTTTTCACGGCCTAATTAATACCCTACTTAGCTTATTTGTTATTAAAATTAATCTTTTATTCATTCTAGGATTAGTAGGATTGCTCTTCTTTTCTCACTACCTACAAAGAAACAGTTAAATTTATAAAATATAGATTTACTTTACAATAAAACACTAAAAAGAGAATTATTATGTCTAACATTCAAAACATGTCCCTAGAGGACATCATGGGAGAGCGCTTTGGTCGCTACTCCAAGTACATTATTCAAGACCGGGCTTTGCCAGATATTCGTGATGGCTTGAAGCCGGTTCAGCGCCGTATTCTTTATTCGATGAATAAGGATGGTAATACCTTTGATAAGAGTTACCGCAAGTCGGCCAAGTCTGTCGGTAACATCATGGGGAATTTCCACCCACACGGTGACCGTTCTATCTATGATGCCATGGTTCGTATGTCACAGGACTGGAAAAATCGTGAGATATTGGTTGAAATGCACGGTAATAACGGTTCTATGGACGGAGATCCACCTGCGGCTATGCGTTATACCGAGGCGCGTTTGTCTGAGATTGCAGGCTATCTTCTTCAGGATATCGATAAAAAGACCGTTCCTTTTGCTTGGAACTTTGACGATACGGAGAAAGAGCCGACAGTCTTGCCAGCAGCCTTTCCAAATCTTTTGGTCAATGGTTCGACTGGTATATCGGCTGGATATGCTACAGACATTCCTCCCCATAATTTGGCTGAGGTCATTGATGCGGCGGTTTACATGATTGACCACCCAACTGCAAAGGTGGATAAACTCATGGAATTCTTGCCTGGACCAGACTTTCCGACTGGAGGGATTATCCAGGGTCGTGATGAAATCAAGAAAGCTTATGAAACCGGAAAAGGGCGCGTGGTTGTTCGTTCCAAGACTGAGATTGAAAAGCTAAAAGGTGGTAAGGAACAAATCGTTGTCACTGAGATTCCTTATGAAATCAACAAGGCCAATCTGGTTAAGAAAATCGATGATGTTCGTGTCAATAACAAGGTTGCAGGTATTGCTGAGGTTCGTGATGAGTCTGACCGTGATGGTCTTCGTATTGCGATTGAACTCAAGAAAGACGCCAATACGGAGCTTGTTCTCAACTATCTCTTCAAATATACTGATTTGCAAATCAACTACAACTTTAACATGGTGGCGATTGATAATTTCACACCTCGTCAGGTTGGGATTGTTCCAATCCTGTCTAGCTATATCGCCCACCGTCGTGAGGTGATTTTGGCGCGTTCTCGCTTTGACAAGGAAAAGGCTGAGAAACGTCTCCATATCGTTGAAGGTCTGATTCGCGTGATTTCGATTTTAGACGAAGTCATTGCTCTTATCCGTGCTTCTGAGAATAAGGCTGATGCCAAGGAAAACCTTAAAATCAGCTATGATTTTACAGAAGAGCAGGCTGAGGCCATCGTTACCTTGCAACTTTACCGCTTGACCAATACAGACGTTGTTGTCTTGCAGGAGGAAGAAGCAGAACTTCGTGAAAAGATTGCCATGCTGGCAGCTATTATCGGTGATGAGCGGACTATGTACAATCTCATGAAGAAAGAGCTTCGTGAGGTCAAGAAAAAATTTGCGACTCCGCGTTTGAGTTCTTTGGAAGACACTGCAAAAGCAATCGAGATTGATACAGCTAGTCTTATTGCTGAGGAAGATACCTACGTCAGCGTGACCAAGGCAGGTTACATCAAGCGTACTAGTCCACGTTCCTTTGCGGCTTCCACCTTGGAAGAAATTGGCAAACGTGATGACGATCGTTTGATTTTTGTGCAAGCTGCCAAGACAACCCAGCACCTCTTGATGTTCACAAGTCTCGGAAATGTCATCTACAGACCAATCCATGAATTGGCAGATATTCGTTGGAAGGATATCGGAGAGCATCTGAGCCAGACCATTACAAACTTCGAAACGAACGAAGAAATCCTCTATGCAGAAGTAGTGGATCAGTTCGATGATGCGACAACCTACTTTACAGCAACTCGCCTTGGTCAAATTAAACGTGTTGAACGCAAAGAATTCACTCCATGGCGGACCTACAAGTCTAAGTCTGTCAAGTATGCTAAGCTCAAAGACGAGACAGATCAAATTGTAGCAGTGGCTCCGATTAAACTGGATGATGTACTCTTGATTAGCCAAAACGGTTACGCCCTGCGTTTCAATATCGAAGAGGTTCCAGTTGTCGGTGCTAAGGCTGCAGGTGTCAAAGCTATAAACCTGAAAGCAGATGATGTTCTCCAATCCGCCTTTATCTGCAACACCTCATCCTTCTACCTCTTGACCCAACGTGGAAGTTTGAAACGTGTTTCTATTGACGAAATTCCGGCAACCAGCCGTGCCAAACGTGGTTTACAAGTCTTGCGTGAGTTGAAAAACAAACCGCATCGTGTCTTCTTAGCAGGAGCAGTTGCAGAACAGGGCTTCGTTGGTGACCTCTTCAGTACAGAAGTGGAAGAGAACGACCAAACTCTGCTTGTTCAATCCAACAAAGGAACAATCTACGAAAGCCGATTGCAAGATTTGAACCTGTCAGAACGTACCAGCAATGGTAGCTTCATCTCTGACACGATTTCAGATGAAGAAGTTTTTGACGCTTATCTTAAAGAAGTATTTACTGAAGCTAAATAAGTGAAATGAGGAATCAGTTCTAAGAGCTGGTTCTTTTTATTGAAGAAATTTTCTGAAAATTACAAAATATACTTGCTATTTTAGAAAAATAGTGTAGAATATAAGAAATAGGTTTTTAGAATAAGGAGTGGAATATGACAGTAACGATTGATTGGGAAAACCTTGGTTTTTCCTATATGAAATTACCTTATCGCTATATTGCTCATTTTAAAAATGGACAATGGAATCAAGGAGAGCTTACAGAGGATGCAACTTTGCATATTTCAGAGTCTTCTCCAAGTCTTCACTATGGTCAACAAGCCTTTGAAGGTTTGAAAGCTTATCGTACTAAGGATGGCAGTGTTCAACTGTTCCGGCCTGATGAAAATGCTAAACGCCTGCAACGTACATGTGACCGTCTCTTGATGCCACAAGTTCCGACAGAAATGTTTGTAGAAGCTTGTAAAGCAGTTGTTCGTGCGAATGAAGAATACGTACCACCATACGGAACAGGTGGGACCTTATATCTTCGCCCTCTTTTGATTGGTGTCGGAGATATTATTGGGGTTAAACCAGCAGAAGAGTATATTTTCACCATCTTTGCCATGCCAGTTGGAAATTACTTTAAAGGTGGTTTGGTCCCAACCAACTTCTTGATTCAGGATGAATACGACCGTGCTGCTCCAAATGGTACAGGTGCGGCAAAGGTTGGTGGAAACTATGCTGCCAGTCTCTTGCCAGGGAAATTGGCCAAGTCACGTCATTTTTCAGATGTTATTTACCTAGACCCTTCAACTCATACAAAGATTGAAGAAGTTGGATCAGCTAACTTCTTTGGAATTACAGCTGACAATGAGTTTGTAACACCATTGAGTCCATCTATCTTGCCATCTATTACCAAGTATTCCTTGCTTTATTTGGCAGAACATCGCTTGGGCTTAACTCCTATTGAGGGAGATGTCCCAATTGATAACCTTGACCGTTTTGTAGAGGCAGGTGCCTGTGGTACAGCAGCGGTTATTTCTCCAATTGGAGGTATTCAACACGGTGATGATTTCCATGTATTCTATAGTGAAACAGAAGTTGGCCCTGTGACTCGTAAACTCTATGATGAATTGACAGGTATTCAGTTTGGTGATATTGAAGCGCCAGAAGGTTGGATTGTAAAAGTAGATTAAAAATATATTAAAGGAGATTTTTATGAAATCAAAAAAGTGGATTTTAACAACAGGACTTATCCTAAGCACAACAGCTCTTTTAGCAGCCTGTGGAAAAGCTGATAAAGAAGCAGATGCTCCGACAACATTTTCTTATGTTTATGCAGTGGATCCAGCATCCTTGGACTACAGCATAGCAACGCGTACATCCACAACAGATATTATCGGGAATGTCGTTGATGGTTTGATGGAAAATGATAAATATGGTAATGTTATTCCTTCTTTGGCTGAAGATTGGTCTGTCTCAAAAGATGGTTTGACTTATACCTATAAACTTCGTAAAGGAGTGAAATGGTACACTTCAGAAGGTGAAGAATACGCAGAAGTAACAGCCCATGACTTTGTGACAGGACTAAAACACGTGGCTGATGGTAAGTCAGACGGTGTCTCTCTCATCCAAAATTCCATCAAGGGCTTGGACGCCTACATGACTGGTGAAACCAATGATTTCTCTACAGTTGGTGTTAAAGCTTTGGATGACTATACAGTTGAGTATACATTGAATGCGCCAGAAAGTTTCTGGAATTCAAAAGTTACAACAGCGACGATGTTGCCTGTAAATGAAGAGTTTTTGAAGGCATCAGGAAAGAATTACGGAGAGGTTAGCCCAGCAGGGATTCTCTACAATGGTCCTTATTTCTTAAAAACATTGACTTCTAAATCTTTGATTGAATATGAAAAAAATCCAAATTACTGGGATAAAGAAAATGTTAAAATCGAGAAGATTAAATTGACCTACTACGATGGTTCAGATCAGGAGTCTTTGATCCGTAGCTTCTCCTCTGGTGCTTATACGACAGCCCGTCTCTTCCCAAGTAGCTCAAACTTTGCTTCAACTTTGGAACAATACGGAGATAAAATCACTTATAGCCCACAGGACTCAAGTAGTTATTACTTTACTTTTAACGTAAATCGTCAGTCATACAATAAAACTGCGAAAACAAGTGAAGAGCAAAAGACTTCTACAAAAGAAGCTATGCTTAATAAGGACTTCCGTCAGGCTATCAACTTTGCCTTCAACCGTCATTCGTATGCTGCCCAGCTAAACGGTGAAGATGGTGCGGACAAGATTATTCGTAATAGTCTAGTTCCAGATAACTTTGTGCAAGCTGGTGGTAAGAACTTTGGTCAAATCGCTCAAGCAGAGTTGGTGAACTATGGTGACCAATGGAAAGGCGTTGAGTTAGTGGATGGTAAGGATTCTATCTACAACCCTGACAAGGCTAAAGCTGCTTTCGAAAAAGCTAAGAAAGACTTGGAATCTAAAGGGGTAACCTTCCCAATTCACTTGGATGTCCCGGTTGAACAAACAGATACTATCGCCGTTCAACAAAGCAACTCTTTCAAACAGTCTATTGAATCAACTCTTGGTGCTGAAAATGTTATCATCGATGTACTTCAAATGACAGATAATGAAAAAGAAACGATTACATCACAAGCGCGTGTTCCTTCTCAAAAAGACTATGATTTGAACAGTACAGGATGGGCTCCAAGCTATCAAGATCCAGCGTCTTACTTGAATATTATGGATCCAAAATCTGGTTCTGCCATGAAACACCTTGGTATTACGAAAGGAAAAGATAAGGATGTTGTGGCTAAACTTGGTTTGGATCAATATAAGAAATTGTTAGAAGATGCTGTTTCTGAGACCACTGACTTAGAGAAGAGATATGAAAAATATGCCAAAGCTCAAGCTTGGTTGACAGATAGTTCATTATTGATGCCAACAGCTTCATCTGGAGGTTCTCCAGTTGTAAGTAACGTAGTACCATTCTCAAAACCATACTCACAAGTTGGTATTAAGGGGGATCCATATATCTTTAAAGGAATGAGATTGCAAAAAGATATTGTTACAACAAAAGAATATGACGAAGCTCTTAAAAAATGGCAAAAAGAAAAATTGGAATCCAATAGTAAATACCAAAAAGAACTAGAAAAGCATATTAAATAAAGTAGAAAACTCTATGTCAGACAAGCCTGATATAGAGTTTTTTCTTGCTAGTTTTAGGATTTTCTTGTAAAATAGAAAAAGTGAAGAGAGGTATGAAATGAGCAAGAAAGATAAAAAAATTGAAATTCAAGTAGCAGATGCTAAAGTTAATGTAGGAAAAGACAGTTTTGAAGGTTATACGTTGACTATTGGTAAAAAAGTTATCGGAGAAATTGCCGAATTAGACGGACAATTTGCTATCATAAAGAATGGGAATGTCGATAGTTTTTATAAAAAATTGGAAAAAGCTGTGGAAATTTTGATTGAAAATTATAATTTAGCAAAATAAGTCTTGTTTTTTTGAAATTTTCATGATATAATAGTCCATGTTGATTGTAGGAGAGATAGCGAAGAGGCTAAACGCGGCGGACTGTAAATCCGCTCCTTCGGGTTCGGGGGTTCGAATCCCTCTCTCTCCATTTTATCAATGGGGTATAGCCAAGCGGTAAGGCAAGGGACTTTGACTCCCTCATGCGTTGGTTCGAATCCAGCTACCCCAGTTCTTAGGTAATAATCAAGATAAAAAGCAAAATATCTTAGGGTATTTTATTTTTATAATTGAAAGACGTGAATGATATGAACATGTCCTTGCGGGTGCTTAGGAAAAAAATTATAAGTATGTCAAGTTTAAGAAAAACTTGATTGTTGGAGGATTTTTTAGATGAACGAATTTGAAGATTTGCTAAATAGCGTTAGCCAAGTTGAAACTGGTGATGTTGTTAGTGCTGAAGTATTGACAGTTGATGCGACTCAAGCTAACGTTGCAATCTCTGGAACTGGTGTTGAAGGTGTCTTGACTCTTCGCGAATTGACAAACGATCGCGATGCAGATATCAATGACTTTGTTAAAGTAGGAGAAGTATTGGATGTTCTTGTACTTCGTCAAGTAGTTGGTAAAGATACTGATACAGTTACATACCTTGTATCTAAAAAACGCCTTGAAGCTCGCAAAGCATGGGACAAACTTGTTGGTCGCGAAGAAGAAGTTGTTACTGTTAAAGGAACTCGTGCCGTTAAAGGTGGACTTTCAGTAGAATTTGAAGGTGTTCGTGGATTTATCCCAGCTTCAATGTTGGATACTCGTTTCGTACGTAACACTGAGCGTTTTGTAGGTCAAGAATTTGACGCTAAAATCAAAGAAGTTGACGCTAAAGAAAACCGCTTTATCCTTTCACGTCGTGAAGTTGTTGAAGCAGCTACTGCAGCAGCTCGCGCTGAAGTATTCGGTAAATTGGCTGTTGGTGATGTTGTAACTGGTAAAGTTGCACGTATCACAAGCTTTGGTGCTTTCATCGACCTTGGTGGTGTTGACGGATTGGTTCACTTGACTGAATTGTCACACGAGCGTAACGTATCACCAAAATCAGTTGTAACTGTTGGTGAAGAGATTGAAGTGAAAATCCTTGATCTTAACGAAGAAGAAGGACGTGTATCACTTTCACTTAAAGCAACAACACCTGGACCATGGGATGGCGTTGAGCAAAAATTGGCTAAAGGTGATGTAGTAGAAGGAACAGTTAAACGTTTGACTGACTTCGGTGCATTTGTTGAAGTATTGCCAGGTATCGATGGACTTGTTCACGTATCACAAATTTCACACAAACGTATTGAAAATCCAAAAGAAGCTCTTAAAGTTGGTCAAGAAGTTCAAGTTAAAGTTCTTGAAGTTAACGCAGATGCAGAACGTGTATCACTTTCTATTAAAGCTCTTGAAGAGCGTCCAGCTCAAGAAGAAGGACAAAAAGAAGAAAAACGTGCTGCTCGTCCACGTCGTCCAAAACGTCAAGAAAAACGTGATTTCGAACTTCCAGAAACACAAACAGGATTCTCAATGGCTGACTTGTTCGGTGATATCGAACTTTAATCAAATTGAAAATTCACAAAATCCTTTGTTTTCTAAACAAGGGATTTTTCTTTTGTCTGTAAGCCTTTTTTGATATAATAGTTCTATGTTAGAATCAGAAAAACAATCACGTTATCAAATGTTAAATGAAGAACTCTCTTTTTTATTGGAAGGCGAAACCAATGTTTTGGCAAATCTTTCCAACGCCAGTGCTCTTCTAAAATCACGCTTTCCTAATACTGTATTTGCAGGCTTTTATTTGTTCGATGGAAAGGAATTGGTTTTGGGTCCCTTTCAAGGTGGTGTTTCCTGCATCCGTATTGCACTTGGAAAGGGTGTTTGTGGGGAGGCAGCTCACTTTCAGGAAACTGTTCTAGTTGGAGATGTAACAACTTATCCCAACTATATTTCTTGTGATAGTCGTGCTAAAAGTGAAATTGTCGTGCCGATGGTAAAGAAAGGTCAATTACTTGGTGTTCTGGATCTGGATTCTTCAGAGATTGATGATTATGATGCTATGGATCGAGATTATTTGGAACAATTTGTCGCTATTTTGCTTGAAAAGACAGAATGGGACTTTATAATGTTTGAGGAGAAAGCCTAATGTATCAAGCACTTTATCGAAAATATAGAAGTCAAAACTTCTCTCAGTTGGTTGGTCAAGAAGTTGTGGCTAAGACTCTTAAACAAGCGGTAGAGCAAGAGAAAATAAGTCACGCTTATCTTTTTTCTGGTCCTCGTGGAACGGGAAAAACCAGTGTGGCTAAGATTTTTGCCAAGGCTATGAACTGTCCCAATCAAGTGGGTGGTGAACCATGTAATAACTGCTATATCTGTCAGGCAGTGACGGATGGTAGTTTAGAAGATGTCATCGAAATGGATGCGGCCTCTAATAATGGGGTTGATGAAATTCGTGAAATTCGTGATAAATCTACCTATGCGCCTAGCCTTGCTCGTTATAAGGTTTATATCATAGATGAGGTTCACATGCTGTCTACAGGGGCTTTTAATGCTCTTCTAAAGACGCTGGAAGAGCCAACACAGAATGTGGTCTTTATTTTAGCTACTACTGAATTGCACAAGATTCCTGCCACTATTCTATCCCGTGTGCAACGTTTTGAATTTAAATCAATTAAAACACAGGATATTAAGGAACATATCCACTATATCTTAGATAAAGAAAATATCAGTTCTGAACCAGAGGCTGTGGAAGTCATTGCTAGACGAGCTGAAGGTGGAATGCGAGACGCCTTGTCTATTTTGGATCAAGCCCTGAGTTTGACACAGGGAAATGAGCTGACGACTGCTATCTCTGAAGAAATTACTGGCACCATTAGCCTATCAGCCTTGGATGATTATGTGGCCGCCTTGTCTCAACAGGATGTTCCCAAAGCCTTAGCTTGCTTAAATCTTCTCTTTGACAATGGTAAGAGCATGACTCGTTTTGTGACCGACCTTTTGCACTATTTAAGAGACTTGTTAATTGTCCAAACAGGGGGAGAAAACACTCATCATAGTCCAGTCTTTGTAGAAAATTTGACACTTCCTCAAGAAAATCTGTTTGAAATGATTCGCTTGGCGACAGTCAGTTTAGCAGATATTAAGTCTAGTTTGCAGCCCAAGATTTACGCTGAGATGATGACCATCCGTTTGGCAGAAATCAAGCTTGAACCAGCTCTTTCAGGGGCGGTTGAACATGAAATTTCTGCACTTAGACAGGAAGTTGCCCGTCTCAAACAAGAACTCGCCAATGTGGGAACGGTGCCCAAGCCAATAACCCCAGCTCCTAGTCGTCCAGCGGCAGGTAAGACAGTCTATCGTGTGGATCGCAATAAAGTTCAATCTATCTTACAAGAGGCTGTCGAAAATCCTGATTTAGCACGTCAAAATCTGATTCGTTTGCAGAATGCCTGGGGAGAGGTGATTGAAAGTCTAGGAGGCCCTGATAAGGCTCTGCTAGTTGGTTCTCAACCGGTTGCGGCCAATGAACACCATGCCATTCTTGCTTTTGAATCTAACTTCAATGCTGGTCAAACCATGAAACGAGACAATCTCAACACCATGTTTGGCAATATCCTCAGTCAGGCAGCAGGTTTTTCACCTGAGATTTTAGCCATTTCCATGGAGGAATGGAAAGAAGTTCGCGCAGCCTTTTCAGCCAAAGCCAAATCTTCTCAAACTGAAAAAGAAGTAGAAGAAAGCCTGATTCCAGAAGGATTTGAATTTTTGGCTGATAAAGTGAAGGTAGAGGAAGACTAAAGAAAGATTTCATGATACAATAAGTTTATGAATAGACAACAATTTATTATCATCGCACTGTTTACAGCTGCTGAGACCTATTTTTTCAATGAAGCCTGGATGACTGGTCGCTATATTATGGCAGCCTTTTGGGCCATTTTACTCTTTAGAAATTTTCGAGTCAGTTACTTGATGGGCAAAATAGTAGATGTCATTGACAAGCATTTAAAAGGAAAAGACTAGTCCTCAGCTTCTAGACAAAATCAAAGCCTTTTAGGCTTTTTTTTGTTATACTATAAAAGTATATTTATTGACCTTTTACCGTATTTTCTAGGGAAATCAAGTATGTTTCCAGTAAGAACTGTAAAGGTCTTGAAAAAGAAAGGAACTATCATGTCAGTATTAGAGATCAAAGATCTTCACGTTGAGATTGAAGGAAAAGAAATTTTAAAAGGGGTTAACCTGACCCTGAAAACAGGAGAAATTGCCGCTATCATGGGACCAAATGGTACTGGTAAATCAACTCTTTCTGCCGCTATCATGGGAAATCCAAACTATGAAGTTACCAAAGGTGAAGTTTTGTTTGATGGCGTAAACATCCTTGAGTTGGAAGTGGACGAGCGTGCGCGTATGGGACTTTTCCTTGCTATGCAATATCCATCAGAAATTCCTGGAATTACCAATGCTGAGTTTCTTCGTGCAGCAATGAATGCTGGTAAGGAAGATGATGAAAAGATTTCAGTTCGTGAGTTTATCACTAAGTTAGACGAGAAGATGGAACTGCTCAACATGAAAGAAGAAATGGCAGAGCGTTACCTCAACGAAGGTTTCTCTGGTGGTGAGAAAAAACGTAATGAAATTCTTCAACTCTTGATGTTGGAACCAACTTTTGCCCTTTTGGATGAGATTGACTCTGGTCTTGATATTGACGCCCTTAAAGTTGTTTCTAAAGGTGTTAATGCTATGCGTGGTGAAGGCTTTGGTGCTATGATTATCACTCACTACCAACGTCTTTTGAACTACATCACACCTGATGTGGTACACGTGATGATGGAAGGTCGTGTTGTCCTTTCAGGTGGTCCAGAATTGGCTGCGCGTTTGGAACGTGAAGGATACGCAAAACTAGCTGAAGAACTTGGCTACGATTACAAGGAAGAATTGTAATTCCCTCGTATCTTTTAGGAGAAGTAAATGACTAAAGAAAATATTAAACTTTTTTCAGAAATGCACGCTGAACCAAGCTGGTTGGCTGACCTCCGTCAAAAAGCTTTTGACAAGATTGAGACTTTGGAATTACCAGTTATTGAGCGTGTCAAATTCCACCGTTGGAATCTGGGTGATGGAACGATTACAGAAAGTGAGCCATCAACAAATGTTCCTGATTTCACTGCTTTAGATAACCACTTGAAATTGGTGCAGGTTGGAACTCAAACTGTTTTCGAACAAATTCCAGTTGAGTTGGCTGAACAAGGGGTGGTCTTTACAGACTTCCATTCAGCTTTAGAAGAAATTCCAGAGTTGATCGAAGAATTCTTCATGTCATCTGTTAAGTATGACGATGATAAGTTGGCAGCCTACCACACAGCTTACTTTAACAGTGGGGCTGTACTCTATATTCCAGATAACGTAGAAATCATAGAGCCAATCGAAGGTATTTTCTACCAAGATAGTGATAGCGATGTGCCGTTTAACAAGCATATTATGATTATCGCTGGTAAAAATTCTAAGATTAGTTATCTGGAACGTTTAGAGTCACGTGGTGGAGGTAGTGCTAAGGCAACTGCAAATATCACAGTTGAAGTGATTGCACGTTCTGGTGCTCAAGTGAAGTTTGCTGCGATTGACCGTCTAGGTGAAAACGTCACTGCTTACATTAGCCGTCGTGGTAAATTAGGCAACGATGCAAGTATTGACTGGGCTATCGGTGTCATGAACGAAGGGAACGTCGTTGCGGACTTTGATAGCGACTTGATTGGAAATGGTAGCCATGCGGATCTTAAAGTCGTAGCTCTTTCAAGTGGCCGTCAGGTACAAGGAATTGATACTCGAGTGACTAACTATGGTTGCAACTCAATCGGAAATATCCTCCAACATGGGGTTATTCTTGAGAAAGCGACTTTAACTTTCAACGGTATTGGCCACATCATCAAGGGTGCTAAAGGAGCAGATGCGCAACAAGAAAGTCGTGTTCTCATGCTTTCAGACCAAGCTCGTTCAGATGCCAATCCAATTCTTTTGATTGATGAAAATGACGTAACTGCAGGACACGCGGCTTCTATCGGTCAGGTAGATCCAGAAGACATGTACTACCTCATGAGCCGTGGTTTAGATAAGGCAACTGCAGAACGTTTGGTTGTCCGTGGTTTCCTTGGCTCTGTTATCGTTGAGATTCCAGTCAAGGAAGTTCGTGATGAAATGATTGCAACTATCGAAGAAAAATTGTCAAAACGCTAAGGGGAAGTCGATGTTAGATGTAGAAGTGATTCGCAAGGATTTTCCAATTTTAGACCAGATTGTTAATGATGAACCATTGGTCTATTTGGACAATGCTGCGACGACACAAAAACCACTAGCAGTTCTGGAGACGATTAACCGCTACTATGAGAACGACAATGCCAATGTTCATCGTGGCGTTCATACCTTGGCAGAACGGGCGACAGCTTCTTATGAGGCGGCTCGTGAAACCATTCGTAAGTTTATCAATGCAGGGTCTACAAAGGAAGTTCTCTTTACTAGAGGAACGACAACCAGTCTGAACTGGGTAGCGCGTTATGCTGAGGAAGTCTTGACTGAGGGAGACCAGGTCTTGATTTCCGTCATGGAACACCATTCTAATATCATTCCTTGGCAGGAAGCCTGCCGCAAGACTGGGGCAGAGCTTGTCTATGTTTATCTCAAGGACGGAGCTCTGGATATGGATGATTTGCGAGTTAAATTGACTGATAAGGTTAAGTTTGTCTCCCTTGCTCACGCCTCCAATGTTCTTGGTGTGGTCAATCCAATCAAAGAAATCACCCAATTATCCCATCAAGTTGGAGCTATCATGGTGGTGGATGGTGCTCAGTCTACTCCTCATATGAAGATTGATGTTCAGGATTTGGATGTGGACTTCTTTGCCTTTTCAGGTCACAAGATGGCTGGTCCGACTGGTATCGGTGTTCTTTACGGTAAAGAAAAGTATCTGGAACAAATGTCACCTCTTGAATTTGGTGGCGAAATGATTGATTTCGTCTATGAGCAATCTGCTAGTTGGAAGGAATTGCCATGGAAATTTGAGGCTGGAACTCCTAATATGGCAGGTGCAATTGGACTTGCTGCGGCAGTGGATTATCTGGAAAAGATTGGTATGGATGCTATTGAAGCTCATGAACAGGAATTAATCGCATACGTCTATCCAAAACTGCAGGCGATTGAAGGATTGACTATTTACGGTTCTCAGAACTTGGCTAAACGTTCAGGTGTCATTGCCTTTAACCTAGGCGACCTTCATCCTCACGACCTTGCGACTGCTTTGGATTATGAAGGTGTAGCTGTTCGCGCAGGTCATCATTGCGCTCAACCTTTGCTCCAGTATTTGGAAGTTCCAGCAACAGCCCGAGCAAGTTTTTATATCTACAATACTAAGGCAGATTGTGACAAGCTGGTCGATGCCCTACAAAAGACAAAGGAGTTTTTCAATGGCACTTTCTAAACTAGATAGCCTTTATATGGCAGTGGTAGCGGACCATTCGAAAAATCCACATCATCAAGGGAAGTTGGATGATGCTGAACAAATCAGTCTTA
The DNA here is from genome assembly GCF_013277145.1 of Streptococcus sp. 3705. Taxonomy (GTDB): domain Bacteria; phylum Bacillota; class Bacilli; order Lactobacillales; family Streptococcaceae; genus Streptococcus. The sequence continues at coordinate 31,235 of NZ_VMMJ01000032.1, forward strand.
ACAATCCAACCTGTGGGGATGTCATCAACCTCTCTGTCAAGTTTAATGCAGATGACTGCTTGGAGGATATCGCTTTTCTAAACTCAGGTTGTACCATCTCGACTGCCTCTGCTAGTATGATGACAGATGCAGTCTTAGGAAAGACCAAGCAAGAAGTTTTAGAACTTGCGACTATTTTTTCTGAAATGGTTCAAGGGCAAAAAGATGAGCGTCAAGACCAACTTGGAGATGCAGCTTTCTTATCAGGCGTTGCCAAATTTCCTCAACGAATCAAGTGTGCAACCCTAGCTTGGAACGCCCTGAAGAAAACAATTGAAAATCAAGAAAATCAGTAAGACAAGTTTCTTTTGTCTTATGAATCATTAGAAATGAAGAAAGAAAGGATATTATGGCTGAAGAAAGAGTAGAACCAAAACCAATTGACCTTGGTGAATATAAATTTGGTTTCCATGATGATGTAAAGCCTGTCCTATCGACAGGAAAAGGATTGAATGAAGATGTCATTCGTGAACTATCAGCTGCAAAGGGAGAACCTGAGTGGATGTTAGAGTTCCGTTTGAAGTCTTACGAAACATTTAAAAAAATGCCCATGCAAACTTGGGGAGCAGACTTGTCAGAGATTGATTTTGATGACTTGATCTACTACCAAAAACCATCTGATAAACCAGCCCGTTCTTGGGATGATGTTCCTGAAAAGATTAAAGAAACCTTTGAACGTATTGGGATTCCAGAAGCTGAGCGTGCTTATCTAGCTGGTGCCTCTGCCCAGTACGAGTCAGAAGTGGTTTACCACAATATGAAGGAAGAGTTCCAGAAATTGGGGATTATCTTTACAGATACGGATTCTGCTCTTAAAGAATACCCAGACTTGTTTAAACAATACTTTGCCAAGTTGGTACCACCAACAGATAACAAGTTGGCTGCCCTTAACTCAGCAGTATGGTCAGGTGGAACCTTTATCTACGTACCAAAAGGGGTCAAGGTAGATATTCCACTTCAAACCTACTTCCGTATCAATAACGAAAATACTGGTCAGTTTGAACGTACTTTGATTATCGTTGATGAAGGAGCAAGTGTCCACTACGTAGAGGGCTGTACAGCACCAACTTATTCAAGTAACAGCTTGCATGCGGCCATCGTAGAAATCTTTGCCTTGGATGGAGCTTATATGCGTTATACAACCATCCAAAACTGGTCTGATAACGTTTATAACTTGGTAACGAAACGTGCTAAAGCTCAAAAGGATGCCACGGTTGAGTGGATTGATGGAAACTTGGGTGCCAAAACAACTATGAAATACCCATCTGTTTACCTAGATGGAGAAGGGGCGCGTGGTACCATGCTTTCGATCGCTTTTGCCAATGCAGGGCAACACCAGGATACTGGAGCTAAGATGATCCACAACGCTCCACATACTAGCTCGTCTATCGTATCTAAATCCATCGCTAAAGGTGGAGGAAAGGTTGACTACCGTGGACAAGTAACCTTTAACAAAAACTCTAAGAAATCTGTTTCTCACATCGAGTGTGACACCATTATCATGGATGACTTGTCAGCATCAGATACTATTCCATTTAATGAAATCCACAACTCACAAGTTGCTTTGGAACACGAAGCCAAGGTTTCTAAGATTTCAGAAGAACAACTCTATTACCTCATGAGTCGTGGATTGTCAGAATCTGAGGCAACTGAGATGATTGTCATGGGATTTGTTGAACCCTTCACTAAAGAACTTCCAATGGAATACGCCGTTGAGCTCAACCGCTTGATTAGCTATGAAATGGAAGGGTCAGTCGGATAAAATTTGATTTTAGATTTACTCAAAATCAAGGACTTTGAAGATGAACTTGTGACAACAAGAAACTGAGAAAAAATATTTTAAGAACAGAAAAACGCATGATATCAGGAGTTCAAAAAAACTTGATATTATGCGTTTTATTGTGGGAAGATTTATTGCATTCTCTCATGAAATGGAGTTTTTTCCTAAGCGCTTTTGATTTTTGATATATTTTTGTGAAGACGAAGTAAGACAATATATAAAATAGTCAGTTCAAGACATGATATAGTTGCTTAGTTTAAAATAAGCATGGTCTAATAAATCTATGGCATATAGTAGAGATTTTAAACAAGGAGCCTTAGATTACATCAAAAAGGACCACAGCCATGTCGAGGCAGCCAAAGTTTTTGATGTTGGCGTCAGAACTTTCTTCACGTGGGAACAGAAAGACGTGAACAAGTACACTTAGAGAGGAAAAAGCGAGTCGTCAAAAACCGAAAGATTCCTTTAGAAGAATTGAAAGCCTTTGTAGAGGCTCATCCAGACGCTTTTTTACGGGAAATTGCGGTACATTTTGATTGCGCTGTTCCTTCAGTATGGACAGCTTTAAAGCAATTCATGTCACTTTAAAAAAGACGATTAGCTCTAAGGAACAAGATCTAGAGAAAGTCGCTGAGTTTCTTGATATTTTGAATAGCCTAAAAGATTTACCAATCGTATATAATGACGAAACGGAAATCGACCGCTACCTCTATCGTTCTTATGCACGGGCTCCTAGAGGGGAGAAAGTCTATGAAAAGATTAGCGGACGGCGTTTTGAGCGGACTTCAATTGCTGCAGGACAAGTAGACAGAGAGTTTATAGCTCCCATGATTTACAAGGAAAGTATGACAATCGATTTCTTTGTGGAGTGGTTTAAAACGCAACTCCTGCCTGCTTTGAAGACACCTCATGTCATTGTTATGGACAATGCTAGTTTTCATCTCAAGCATATCTTGGATGAACTTTACCTTCAAGATAAACACTTTTTCTTACCTTTACCACCTTATTTACCAGATTTGAATCCTATTGAGCAAGCTTGGCTATCTTGAAAAAGAAAGTGACTGATTTATTAAGGGAAGTTCCAAATATTTTTGAATGTTTGGAACGCTTTTTTAAAACTAAATGACTATAATTATAAAATGCTTATTGATTTTGATTTAAAATGACTCAAAAAGCCGTTGCACAACGGTTTTTTGTTATAATTAAATGAAGAATGTAGAATTAAAGGAGAAAAACATGACATTTGAAGAGATCCTGCCTGGATTAAAGGCTAAGAAAAAATATGTACGAATTGGTTGGGGAGGGGCTGAAAACTATGTCCAACTTTTTGACACTATTGAACAAAACGGAGTTGCACTTGAAGTGACGCCTTACTTCCTAATCAACGTTTCTGGCGAAGGAGAAGGTTTTTCTATGTGGAGCCCGACACCTTGTGATGTTTTGGCGACGGATTGGGTAGAAGTGCATGACTAGGCGTGTACTCATTACAGGGGTAAGTTCAGGTATCGGATTGGCTCAAGCTCGCCTTTTTTTAGAGGAGGGCTATAAAGTCTACGGAGTGGACCAAGGTGAAAATCCACTATTACAGGGTGATTTCCATTTTTTACAGAGAGATTTGACCTTGGACTTAGAGCCTATTTTTGACTGGTGTCCTCAGGTTGATGTTTTGTGCAATACTGCGGGAATTTTGGACGATTATAAACCACTTTTGGAACAGACAGCGCAGGAAATTCAAGAAATTTTTGAAATTAACTATCTGACTCCTGTTGAGTTGACTCGGTATTATTTGACACAAATGTTAGAGAATAAAGAGGGAATCATTATCAATATGTGCTCCATTGCTTCAAGCCTAGCTGGTGGAGGTGGTCATGCCTATACTTCCTCTAAGCACGCCTTGGCTGGATTTACAAAGCAGTTGGCTATAGACTATGCAGAAGCTGGGATTCAGGTCTTTGGGATTGCTCCAGGAGCAGTCAAGACGGGTATGACCGCTGCCGACTTTGAACCAGGTGGTTTAGCGGACTGGGTGGCTAGTGAAACGCCAATCAAACGCTGGATTGAATCAGAGGAAGTGGCAGAAGTCAGTCTCTTTTTGGCCAGTGGAAAGGCATCTGCCATGCAGGGACAAATTCTGACAATAGATGGTGGCTGGTCTTTGAAGTAGGAGGATCTGATGGAAATTAAAAGACACTTTGGAGTCTACGCTGTTTGCTTTGAAAATGGGAAGTTACTCTGCATTGAAAAAACGAGAGGCCCTTATCAACATCGGTATGATTTACCTGGAGGCAGTCAGCAACTTGGAGAAGGACTGACGGAAACGCTGACTAGAGAAGTTATGGAAGAGACGGGATATACTGTTAAAAGTTACTCCAATCCTCGAATCTACGATGTTTTTGTCAGGGAAGAGTTAAAAAATTTTATAGTTCACCATGTCATGGTTTTGTATGATGTAGAAATGAATGAGAGTGCACCTCAAGTTACGACTTCGGAAGCTGTGTCTGATGGTGCGAATGATTCACTTGGATATATTTGGATGGATATTCAAGAGATTACAGAAGAAAATGTATCGCCATTAGTCTTGAAGGTTAAGTCTGAATTATTAGGACTTCCAGAACTGGACAAGACTTCTTACATGAATTGGAAAGTGAAGTAGGGGGATAATGGAACTATTTAAAACATGGAAGAAAAATATGGTTCTCTATGGTCTTAAATCTCAAATTGGAACTGTCTACCGAAACAATGATAGGACAACAAGTTTTTATGATGTTGGGAATTTTCTATACCTAGCAGGGGACTTGGATTCCAGATTTTGGGAAGATTTTGTTAGAAAATATGGTTTAGATTATAAGATTATTATTTCAGAAAATACTAATTGGCAAGATTTTCTGCATCGAAAAGTGGGGCTAAATTCTTTTACTCGCTATTCTTTTAAAGATAAGGCAAATTTTCAAGTTAAATTTCTAAATGATCTAGTTACTCATTTAGAGGAAGATTACAATATTGTGCCTATTAATAATCATATTTATAACTGCTTTTCTACGGAAGAATGGTCACAGGATTTACAGGGGGATTTTGAGTCCTATCAGGATTTTGTTTTAAAAGGTGGATTTGGCTTTGTGATTCTTAAAAATAATGAACTGATTGCTGGGATTTCCTCAGGGTTAGTTTACCGTGAAGCAGTTGAAGTGGAAGTTGCAACTAGACCAAACGAACAAGGAAATGGATTTGCTAAAAAGCTTGGTGCTGCAATGATTCTAGAGAGTTTAAATAGAGATATGTTTCCACTTTGGGATGCTCATAACGAGGCTTCCAAAAAAGTAGCAGAATTTTTAGGATATGAGTTAGCTGAACCTTATGAAGCTTTTGAACTAGAGAAAAGTTTCATATAATTATATATGATATTGTATCTTTTAAGACGAGGTGAATGGCTATGAAAAATCAACTTGCTCTTAGCGGAGAACAAATTGTTGAAAAAATTTATCCTCAACTATTGCACCACGTCTGTATGATTCGTGGGGAATACTTGTTGAGAGAGCTTAATCAAAACATCCTATTACCAAGTTGTCAGCAATTTGTAAAAGATTATCTAGAGACTATCTGCTCCTTGTACTCAGATGAGGAGATCTGGTATCGTTTTTCTGAATTAACGAATACAGAAGCCAATTGTTTAGTGGGGACTAGAGAGTTTTTTGACGAAGGGCATCCCTTGTTTGGCTATAGAGGAACAAGGCGTTTACTGGCGTGCTTGGATGAATTTCAGGATGAAGCAAATGTCGTTACAGATGTTTATCAAACCAATCCCAATCTGTCTCTTATTTTTCCTTTTGTCAATGATGCCGACCAGTTAAAGGAAGCTATTAGAGTATTGCGTCAGCAGGGTTTTACTGGGAAAATTGCCACGATGATTGAATTACCGTCAGCTTATTTTGACTTGGACAGAATAATGGAAACGGGCATTTCAAAGATTGTAGTTGGAATGAATGATTTGACTTCCTTTGTTTTTGCGACTGTGAGAAACAGTCAATGGCATGATATGGAAAATCCAATTATGTTAGATATGTTGAGACAGATGAAGGATAAAGCAAGGAAGAACAAGATTGATTTTGCTGTAGCAGGCTATCTGAACACTTCTTTTATACAAAAAATGAATCAGATGGATATCGAATGCATTCTCCATTACAGTTCTATTCCAGATATTTTTAATTTAGAGATTGACCATCCAGACCATCTCAAACACATAAAAGAAGAAAGTAAAAAATTACAAAGGAGATACCTATGACACCGCAAGAAATGTGGAATGCCTACAAGAAAATCAATCCTTCGATTGGAGATGAAATCGATGCTTGGGCTTTTGGAGTGGAAGCAGATCTCTTGGCAGATTTGGTTTTAAAAGGAGAAAAGACAGCAACAGCGTCAGCCTATGACCTCTACGCACTAGAAGATGAACCCCTTCCGCAAGTAGGAACCTTTGACGTCATTTTAGACAGTCAAAATCAGGCTGTCTGTATTGTTGAAATTACAAAGGTTTCCGTTCAGCCTTTCAATCAAGTGTCAGCTGACCATGCCTTCAAAGAAGGGGAAGGTGACAAATCCATAGCCTATTGGCGTCAGGTTCATGAGGATTTTTTCGCCGAGTGGTTGAGAGAAGCAGGACTGACTTTTACACCTGAAAGCAAGGTTGTTTTAGAAGAATTTCGCAAGGTCTACCCCCTGTAGACTATTAGAAGGAAGAAAGTTTTGGAAATCGCTGTCCAATCCTTTTTTCTTAGGCAAAACATGTTATAATAAGTTTGTTTGAAGAAGAGCAGCAGCTCTTAAACTTAGAATAGGAGAAAACTATGCAAGCAGTTGAACATTTTATTAAGCAATTTGTTCCTGAACACTATGATTTATTTTTAGACTTGAGTCGTGAGACCAAGACGTTTTCTGGGAAGGTGACCATCACTGGTCAAGCACAGAGTGACCGTATTTCCCTTCATCAAAAAGACTTGGAAATCGCTTCTGTAGAAGTTGCAGGTCAAGCTCGTCCATTTACGGTTGATCATGACAATGAAGCCCTTCATTTTGAACTTGCGGAAGCAGGTCAAGTTGAAGTGGTTATCGCTTTCTCAGGAAAAATTACAGACAACATGACAGGGGTTTACCCATCTTACTACACAGTTGATGGAGTCAAGAAGGAAGTCTTGTCTACTCAGTTCGAGAGCCATTTTGCGCGTGAAGCTTTCCCATGTGTGGATGAGCCAGAAGCTAAAGCAACTTTTGACCTCTCTCTACGTTTTGACCAAGCCGAAGGTGAATTGGCCTTGTCTAATATGCCAGAAATCGATGTTGAAAATCGTAAGGAAACAGGTATCTGGAAGTTTGAGACAACACCTCGCATGTCTTCTTACTTGTTGGCCTTTGTTGCGGGTGATTTGCAAGGTGTGACGGCTAAGACTAAAAACGGTACTCTTGTAGGTGTTTACTCAACGAAAGCCCACCCACTATCTAACCTTGATTTCTCACTGGATATCGCTGTTCGCTCAATCGAGTTTTACGAAGATTACTATGGAGTTAGGTACCCAATCCCTCAATCTCTCCACATCGCCCTTCCTGACTTCTCGGCTGGAGCTATGGAAAACTGGGGTCTGGTGACCTACCGTGAAGTTTACTTGGTTGTGGATGAGAACTCTACCTTTGCCAGCCGTCAACAAGTTGCCCTTGTTGTAGCCCATGAATTGGCTCACCAATGGTTTGGTAACCTTGTTACTATGAAATGGTGGGATGACCTTTGGCTCAATGAAAGCTTTGCTAATATGATGGAGTACGTCTGTGTGGATGCCATTGAGCCAAGCTGGAATATCTTTGAAGATTTCCAAACAGGTGGTGTTCCGTCTGCCTTGAAACGTGATGCGACTGATGGTGTTCAGTCTGTTCACGTCGAAGTTAAACATCCAGATGAAATCAATACGCTCTTTGATGGCGCTATCGTCTATGCCAAAGGAAGTCGTCTTATGCACATGCTTCGCCGTTGGCTAGGTGATGCCGATTTTGCCAAAGGTTTGCATGCCTACTTTGAAAAACATCAATACAGCAATACAATTGGTCGTGACCTTTGGGATGCTCTTGGTCAAGCGTCTGGACGTGATGTCGCAGCCTTCATGGATTCTTGGTTGGAACAACCTGGTTATCCAGTTCTCACTGTCAAAGTTGAAAATGATGTCTTGAAGATTTCACAAAGACAATTCTTTATCGGTGAGCACGAAGATAAGAACCGTCTCTGGGTTGTGCCACTAAACAGCAACTGGAAAGGCTTGCCTGATACACTTGAAACTGAAAGTATCGAAATCCCTGGCTATGCAGCCCTTCTTGCTAAAAACAAAACAGCACTTCGCCTCAACACAGAAAATACAGCCCACTACATTACTGACTATCAAGGAGACTTGTTAGATGCTGTTCTTGCTGAGCTAGAGACACTTGATAACACAAGCAAACTGCAAATTGTTCAAGAACGTCGCTTGCTTGCTGAGGCAGGGCACATTTCTTATGCAGACTTGCTCCCAGTCCTTGATAAACTTGCCAAGGAAGAGTCTTACCTTGTTGTTTCAGCTGTTTCTCAAGTGATTTCGGCCCTTGAGCGCTTTATCGATGAAGGAACAGAAGCTGAAACAGCCTTCAAAGCACTAGTTGCTAAATTAGCTCGTCACAACTATGACCGTCTTGGTTTTGAAGCTAAAGATGGCGAATCAGATGAGGATGAATTGGTTCGTCAGTTGGCTGTTTCGATGATGATTCGCTCAAATGATGCAGAAGCTAGTCAAGTCGCTAGCCAAATCTTAGCGACTTACAGGGAGAATCTTGCAGGACTTCCAGCAGCTATTCGCTCACAAGTTCTGATCAATGAGATGAAACATCATGAGACTAAAGACTTGTTAGCACTTTATCTTGATACCTATACTCACGCAACAGATGCGGTCTTTAAACGTCAGTTGGCAGCGGCTCTTGCCTATAGTACAGATGCGGATAATATCCAAACCTTGATTGCTTCTTGGAAGGACAAATTTGTGGTTAAACCACAGGACTTGTCTGCTTGGTATTACCAATTCTTAGGTCATCAAGCAACTCAGGAAACAGCTTGGTCTTGGGCGCGTGAAAACTGGGCTTGGATTAAGGCAGCTCTTGGAGGAGATATGAGCTTTGATAGCTTTGTTATCCTTCCTGCTCACGTATTTAAGACTCAGCAACGTTTGGCAGAGTACAAGGAATTCTTTGAGCCACAACTTTCTGACCTTGCTCTTAGCCGTAACATCGGTATGGGAATCAAGGAAATTGCAGCGCGTGTTGACTTGATTAACCGTGAAAAAGCTGCAGTGGAAGCAGTCGTTCTTCAATACGAAAATGCATAAATAAGCCTAAAATAAAAAGAAAACTCAGCTATCTCATGTAAAATGCAGAGAGTTGAGTTTTTTTTAAGGCAAATTTGGTATAATAGTTTTAATAAGGAGGAGTTTCTCATGATAAAAATCTTATTGGTTGAGGATGACCTAGGTCTGTCAAATTCAGTATTTGACTTTTTAGACGATTTTGCGGATGTTATGCAGGTATTTGATGGGGAAGAGGGTCTCTACGAAGCTGAAAGTGGTGTCTATGACTTGATTTTGCTGGATTTGATGTTGCCAGAAAAAAATGGTTTCCAAGTCTTAAAAGAATTGCGTGAAAAGGGAATTACGACACCAGTTCTGATTATGACTGCCAAGGAAAGTTTGGATGACAAAGGACATGGATTTGAACTGGGAGCGGATGATTATCTGACCAAGCCTTTCTACCTAGAAGAACTCAAAATGCGGATTCAGGCCCTTCTCAAACGTTCAGGTAAGTTTAATGAAAATACGCTATCTTATGGAGATATTCTCATCAATTTATCAACCAATACCGTTAAGGTTGAAGATACTCCAGTCGAATTGCTGGGGAAAGAGTTCGATTTACTAGTTTATTTCCTTCAAAATCAAAATGTTATTTTGCCTAAGACGCAGATTTTTGATCGTCTATGGGGATTTGATAGTGACACAACGATTTCAGTTGTCGAAGTTTATGTTTCAAAAATCCGTAAGAAATTAAAAGGAACCACTTTTGCAGAGAATTTGCAAACCTTGCGCAGTGTTGGGTATATTTTAAAAGATGTTCAGTAAACTAAAAAAAACATGGTATGCGGATGATTTTAGTTATTTTATCCGCAACTTTGGTGTCTTCACTCTGATTTTCTCTACAATGACTCTGATTATTTTGCAGGTCATGCATTCGAGTCTCTATACTTCGGTGGATGATAAACTCCACGGACTGAGTGAAAATCCTCAAGCAGTTATTCAACTGGCAGTGAATAGGGCAACAGAAGAGATTAAAGATTTAGAAAATGCTAGGGCGGACGCTAGTAAAGTAGAAATAAAACCTAATGTCAGTTCCAATACGGAAGTCATTCTCTTTGATAAGAACTTTACTCAACTTCTTTCTGGAAATCGATTTTTGGGCTTGGATAAGATTAAGTTAGAGAAGAAAGAACTAGGACATATCTATCAGATTCAGGTTTTTAATAGCTATGGACAGGAAGAAATCTATCGCATGATTTTGATGGAAACCAATATCAGTTCGGTTTCAACCAATATCAAGTATGCTGCTGTCTTGATAAATACCAGTCAGTTGGAGCAGGCCAGTCAAAAGCATGAGCAATTGATTGTGGTCGTGATGGCTAGTTTCTGGATTTTGTCTTTGCTTGCCAGTCTCTATCTAGCTAGGGTCAGTGTTCGTCCTCTGCTTGAGAGTATGCAGAAGCAACAGTCCTTTGTGGAAAATGCCAGTCATGAGTTACGGACTCCACTTGCAGTTTTGCAAAATCGCTTAGAGACCCTCTTTCGTAAGCCAGAAGCTACCATTATGGATGTGAGTGAAAGCATTGCATCGAGTTTGGAAGAAGTCCGAAATATGCGGTTTTTGACGACAAACTTGTTGAATTTAGCTCGGAGAGATGATGGGATTAAGCCGGAACTTGCAGAAGTTCCAACCAGTTTTTTCAATACGACTTTCACAAACTATGAGATGATTGCTTCTGAAAATGACCGTGTCTTTCGTTTTGAAAATCGGATCCATCGTCCGATTGTCACAGATCAGCTTCTCTTGAAGCAGTTGATGACCATCCTATTTGATAATGCTGTCAAGTATACTGAAGAGGATGGTGAGATTGATTTTCTTATCTCGGCGACCGATCGTAATCTGTATTTGCTAGTTTCCGATAATGGAGTCGGTATTTCGACAGAAGATAAGAAGAAAATTTTTGATCGTTTTTATCGAGTCGACAAGGCTAGAACCCGTCAAAAAGGTGGTTTTGGTTTAGGATTGTCCCTAGCCAAGCAAATTGTAGATGCCTTAAAAGGAACCATTACTGTTAAAGATAATAAGCCAAAGGGAACAATCTTTGAAGTGAAGATTGCCATCCACACATCATCTAAAAAGAAAAAATAAACATATCGCTCCGGATGGGGCGATATTTTGTATTATGTGACTTTCGGTCCGTCTCACTAAGTCAGGTGTGAGACAGGCAAACCACCCACTATGCGGGTGCGCGTCGAAGGTTATACCAAAAAAACTCCGAACGCGATACAATAAAGGTGTTAAAGCCAATTGTAAAGCGAAAGGAGAAAAATATGGCACAAAAGGCTCATAGTTTATCGCACACAAAGTGGCACTGTTCTATCATATTGTGTTCACCCCTAAGTATAGACGAAAAGTCATCTATAATCAATATCGAAGTAGTTTAGGCGAAATATTTCATCGTTTGTGTAGTTATAAAGGAGTTGAAATTATCCAGTGAATGATTTCTTCACGAGTATGAAAATTTGAGAACTAGTAAAGCATGATATAGTACTAGAGAAATTAAGTGTAAAAGAATATGAGGATTCTTTTAGGGATAGTAGTAAGTAATACTAAAGCTTCTTTAAGATGCAAGTGACGAGTCAAGAGCAATAAGGCTTGAGCAAAGTGAAAGTCAGCGTCTTTAGGCGCTGGTTGGTAATTTAGGCAATAATTAAAATGATATAAAAATCTTGACAGATAAACTTAAAAAAGGTAAACTATTTACTGGTTAATTAAATGGTTAAATAACCGGTTTAGAAAAATTGTTTAACCGAGAAAAAGAAGTTAAGAAAAAGCTTCATCATTTATTGAAATGAGGGATTTATGAAATTCAGTAAAAAATATATAGCAGCTGGATCAGCTGTTATCGTATCCTTGAGTCTATGTGCATATGCACTAAACCAGCATCGATCGCAGGAAAATAAGGACAATAATCGTGTTTCTTATGTGGATGGTAGTCAGCCCAGTCAGAAAAGTGAAAACTTGACACCAGACCAGGTCAGCCAAAAAGAAGGAATTCAGGCTGAGCAAATTGTCATCAAAATTACAGATCAGGGCTATGTGACGTCACACGGTGACCACTATCATTACTATAACGGGAAAGTTCCTTATGATGCTCTCTTTAGTGAAGAACTTCTGATGAAGGATCCAAACTACCAACTTAAAGATGGAGATATTGTCAATGAGGTCAAGGGTGGCTACATTATCAAGGTCAATGGAAAATATTATGTCTACCTGAAAGATGTAGCTCATGCTGATAATGTTCGAACCAAGGATGAAATCAATCGTCAAAAACAAGAACATGTCAAAGATAATGAGAAGGTCAGCTCTGATGTTGCTGTAGCAAGGTCTCAGGGACGCTATACGACAGATGATGGTTATGTCTTTAATCCAGCTGATATTATCGAAGATACTGGTGATGCTTATATCGTTCCTCACGGAGGTCACTACCACTATATTCCAAAAAGTGATTTGTCTGCTAGTGAATTAGCAGCAGCAAAAGCTCATTTAGCTGGCAAAAATACGCAACCGAGCCAGTTAAGCTATTCTTCAGCAGCTAGTGACAATAATACGCAATCTGTAGCACAAGGCTCAACTAGCAAGCCAGCAAATAAAGCTGAAAATCTCCAAAGTCTTTTGAAAGAACTCTATGATTCACCTAGTGACCAACGTTACAGTGAATCAGATGGCTTAGTCTTTGACCCTGCTAAGATTATCAGTCGTACACCAAATGGAGTTGCGATTCCACATGGCGACCATTACCACTTTATTCCTTACAGCAAGCTTTCTCCTTTAGAAGAAAAGATTGCCAGAATGGTGCCTATCAGTGGAACTGGTTCTACAGTTTCTACAAATGAAAAACCTCATGAAATAGTGTCTAGTCTAGGAAGTCTTTCAAGTAGTCCATCTACTTTGAATCATGCCTCATTACTTACAAATAAGCCTATCTCTTCAACATCTGATGGTTATATCTTTAATCCTAAAGATATTGTCGAAGAAACTGCTACAGCTTATATTGTAAGACATGGTGATCATTTCCATTACATTCCAAAATCGACCGTAATTGGACAACCGACTCTTCCAAATAATGGTCTAACAACACCTTCGCCATCTCTTGCAGCCAATCCTAGTGTTTCACATGAGGAACATGAAGAAGATGGGCACGGCTTTGATGCTAATCGTATTATTGCGGAAGATGCGGCAGGCTTTGTCATGACTCATGGTAACCACAATCATTACTTCTTCAAGAAGGACTTGTCAGCAGAGCAAATTAAGGCAGCGCAAGACCACTTGAAAGGGGTAAATACAGCTACACCAAATCCAGCTCATGATGACGATCACGATGGCGATGAGCATGACCACCATCATGGTGAAGATCACGATCACGGTTTTGATGCCGATCGTGTCATTAGTGAGGATGATCAAGGATTTATCATGAGTCACGGAGACCACAATCATTACTTCTTCAAAAAGGATTTGACAGCTGATCAAATTAAGGAAGCTCAGGAACATTTGAAAACACATCATGATGCAGAGCCTGTTCAACCACTTGCAAAATCTGTTGAATCATTCTCTAAAGATGCTAGTGATGAAGAAAAAATAGCTTATATTTCTAAGACCTATGGGGTTCCACTTGAAGCTATTAGAATTTCAAAAGGTTTCTTTGTATTTAATAATCCTGACCAAGCCTACGATCCAACTCATATCCATCCCTATGCTGTTCGTAAGGAACACGTTCGACTTCCACTCCAAACTGGAAATCCTGAACTTGATTTCCTAAATGAACTTTATACGACTGCCTTACGTGATCGCGTATCACCTTATCGTTTGCAGGTTGAAAACGGCAGTTTTGTGATCCCTCATGGAGACCACAATCACTACATCAAGGTTCAAACTAAGGGCTATGAAGTAGCCTTGAAAAACAAAATTCCAGCCCTGAAATCCAACTATCAGCCTGGGGCCTTTGATGAGAAAACAGTTTTAGCAAAAGTAGATCAACTTCTTGCTGAAAGTCGAAACGTCTATAAAGACGATCCAATCAAACAAAGACAGATTGAGTTAGCCTTAGGACAGTTTACTGAAAATATGAAGAAACTAGCAACTAACTCTACAGCAGGTTATCTTGCGACACTTGATCTCTTTGATAAGCAATATATCCATATTGATGAAAGTGTCAAACCTGTTGAAACAAGTGCTTTAGATAAGAAATATCAGGCCTTGATCGATAAAATCAATACACTAGATACTGACTCTTATGGACTTCCTAAAAAAGACCTTCTCGTTCGACTCCAAGAGGCTAAGTTGGCTAAAGATGAAGCTGCTTTAGTAGCAGTTGAATCACAACTTCAAGCTCTTCAAGACTTTAATGATCGTACTGGTGATACAACAGTGGAATATATCAAGTACTTCTATGAGCATGTAACTGATGGTCGTTTAAGTGATGAGCTTCGTAGTAAAGTAGCTAATTTGACTTTTACTTTATATCAATCTCAATCCTTCCGTAAGGCTGTGGACTTGAATAAACTGTTCCCAAGCATTTACCAAACAAAACAAGAAGTAGAAGAGGCTTTGAAAAATCAGCCAGCTTCTACAAAAGTAAATGAAACAGTTTTAGATAAAGAAACAGTTGATAACCAATCTGCTAAGCAAGCGATTTATGAATTTTTGAAAGATCTTTATCCTGATCTTAAAAAAGAAGAGCATGTCAATCATGTTAGCAAGGAAGAAGTAGAAAGTCTCTTGAGCAAGGCAAATCAACTCTTGGAGCAAATCCAAGAAGAAGGAATCAGACAATCTTTGGCAGAAGAAGTAGAAAATCTCAAAGCTGCTACAAACAAGGCTGATGCAGACTTGGATGAAGTAAACAGCCAGGTGAAAGATGTTTTGACTCGTATCGCTAGTGCTCTTCAACAAGAGAAAGAAAATGCTGAACAAGATCCTCAGACACTTGTACTCTATCAAAAACTCTACGATATTCTCATATCGCTTCACTCTTATTTAGAAAGTAATAATGGTTCTGATGAGGACTTTGATAAAGTGGATGCATTACTAGATCAACTTTCTGCTAAGAGTAAAGACAAAGCAGCTTTACTTGAATTGACAAAAGCTATTCTAGTTTTGAATCACCAAATCCAGTCAAAATCAAGCACAAGCGAAGAAACAAATCCAGCAAGAAATGCCGAGGCAAATGGAGATAACACCAGTGCTGAGAACCAACCAAACGCAACTGCAGAATCTAACAGTGAAACTGCTAGCGACGAAAACAAACCGAGCAACGCAACAGATTCTAAACCTGCTGAATCAGCTTCAGAAAAGGAAACAACAGAGTATACAACAAGTACTGGAAACTAAGAAAAACCAGCAGAATAAAAAAGTTGGTAGATAAAAAAGTTTGTGGTCGTAGATCTAGGAGATTTTCCCATTCAAGGCTGTTTCCTATTTCTCATTGTAATTATAAACCATGGCAACATAAGAAAACGAGCATTTCCTGCTCTTTGTCAACTGTAGTGGGTTGAAGAAAAGCTAAGCTCGAGAAAGGACAAATTTCGTCCTTTCTTTTTTGATGTTCAGAGCGATAAAAATCCGTTTTTTGAAGTTTTCAAAGTTCCGAAAACCAAAGGCATTGCGCTTGATAAGTTTGATGAGATTATTGGTCGCTTCCAGTTTGGCGTTAGAATAGTGTAGTTGAAGGGCGTTGACAATTTTCTCTTTATCTTTAAGGAAGGTTTTAAAGACAGTCTGAAAAAAGAGGATGAACCTGCTTTAGATTGTCCTCAATGAGTCCAAAAAATTTCTCTGGTTCCTTATTCTGAAAGTGAAAAAGCAAGAGCTGATAGAGATGATAGTGGTGTTTCAAGTCTTCTGAATAGCTCAAAAGCTTGTCAAGAATCTCTTTATTGGTTAAGTGCATATGAAAAGTAGGGCGATAAAATCGCTTATCACTGAGTTTACGACTATCTTGTTGAATGAGCTTCCAGTAACGTTTGATGGCTTTGTATTCATGGGATTTTCGATCGAACTGATTCATGATTTGAACACGGACACGACTTATAGCACGGCTGAGATGTTGGATAATATGGAAACGATCTAGAACGATTTTAGCACATGGGAGTGAAACAGTCTGGGAGACTGTTTCAGCCTGAGCCTAGAAATTCGAAAGCGAAGCTGTTTAGCTAAGGCATAGTAGGGACTAAACATATCCATAGTAATGATTTTCACTCGACATCGGACGGCTCTATCATATTTAAGAAAGTGATCACGAATGACAGCTTGTGTTCTACCCTCAAGAACAGTGATGATGTTGAGATTATCAAAATCTTGTGCAATAAAACTCATCTTTCCCTTAGTGAAGGCATACTCGTCCCAGGACATAATCTCAGGAAGACGAGAAAAATCATGCTTAAAGTGGAAATCATTGAGCTTTCGAATGACAGTTGAAGTTGAAATGGAAAGCTGATGGGCAATATCGGTCATAGAAGTCTTTTCAATTAACTTTTGAGCAATTTTTTGATTGATAATACGAGGAATTTGGTGATTCTTCTTGACGAGTGAGGTCTCGGCGACCATCATTTTCGAGCAATGATAGCACTTGAAACGACGCTTTCTAAATAGAATTCTAGTAGGCATACCGGTCGTTTTGAGGTAAGGAATCTTAGAAGGTTTTTGAAAGTCATATTTTTTCATTTGACTTCCACAATAAGGACAAGATGGAGCATCGTAGTCCAGTTTGGCGATGATTTCTTTGTGTGTATCCCTATTGATGATATCTATAATTTGAATATTAGGGTCTTTAATGTCTAGTAGTTTTGTGATAAAATGTAATTGTTCCATATGATTCTTTCTAATGAGTTGTTTGATCGCTTTTCATTATAGGTCATATGGGACTTTTTTTCTACCCTAAAATAGGCTCCATAATATCTATAGGGATTTACCCACTACAAATATTATAGAGCCGCATTTCCAACTGAGGAGGTGCTCGTTTTTTGATAGTTAGAAGTAGTTTTTATCCGTCTATTTAGAGTTGATTACAAATGATCTTGAAAGAAATTATTGACTTGAATGTGGATATAAGATTTATTCACTGATTATAATGTTTAAATAGCGCTCCAAAGCAAAGAATTATCCTCATGAGTATGAATCTTATAAATTAACTAGCTCCAAACCGTGTTCTGTTATGCGATAGATGATCGAGCAAACTTCTTTTAAGAAACGACGGTCATGCGAAACAGTGATGAGACCACCAGGATAGGTGGCAAAGAGTTTTCTGATTTGGGGTTGAGAAGTGGGAGAAAAGTTTCGTGTAGGTTCATCCAGCAGGAGAAAGTTGGGTTTGCGCAAGACTAAATCCAAAAGCAGGAGTTTACCCTGTTGCCCGCCAGATAAGGAGCGAATTTGATACTGCATTTCTGGATAACTGAAATTGAGACTGGCTAGGTGAGATTGGATTTTTTGTAGTTCCTCTTTTTCCCCAGTTTTGCTGAGATAGGCTATTGGGGATAAATCTAATTGTAGTTTTTTATGGTAATCTTGTGGCATAACACCAAGTGAAATCTCTCTTTTGGCACTTAGTAGTTGCTGTAACTTGGCTAACAGAGTTGATTTTCCAACACCATTTGGGCCGATGATACCAATTTTTTCTTGGCCACGGATAGTTAGTTGTAGTTCTTGCACCAAAATTCGCTCGCCAATGGACAAATTTTCTTTTTCCAGTTGGATTAATACTTTAGAAGTCGCTAATGGCTGTATATCTGAGAAGAAAAGTCTGATTTCTTCCTCTTCAAGTGGTTTTTGGGTCATGGACTGAGCTATCTTTTCAAAGCGTTTTTCTTGAGAGAGAACATTTTTCATTTTTTTAGCCAATAGGCGACCGGCAGTACTGTCTTTAGTAGCTCGAAGCGCAGTTTCTACATTTTGCTTGACTCGCCGATGTTTTTCCATGGTTTTATCGTAGGCTCTTTGGTCGTTGGCTGCTTGCTGGCTTTGTCTGGCCAAATTAGCCTTTCTCTGCTCACTATTACTATCATAGTCTAAATGCTCTACTAGTGTTTCCGCTTCTTTACGGTGCTTGACCAGTCGCAAGTGGACAATAGTGTCTGCCGTTTCAGAAAGAAAGTCCTCATCATGGGAAATGAAAATAACGGTTTGCCTAATCTTTCGAATCTGACCTTTTAGCCAGTCAACCGTCTCAAGGTCTAGGTCATTTGAAGGTTCATCTAAAAATAGAATCTCAAAGGGTTTGGCTAACTCATGGATGAGCTGAATTTTCAAAGCTTCGCCCCCCGAAAGGCTTCCAATCTCTTGAACGCTAGCGAAACGGTTGCTATCAAAGTGTAACTCCTCAGCCAAACGATAGAGGATACTGTAGTCTAAATCAGCAAAATCCAAAAAGAAGTAGTCGTGTAGACTTTTCTTTTTCAGCTCTTCGGGGAGTTTTTGAGGAATGTAGGCTATTGATTGATAATCAGATTGAATGTCTCCCCTGATAGTGAAATCAGGTAAAGTTTCTCCCATTAAAGTTTTAATCAAGGTTGATTTGCCATTTCCTTCCTCTCCAATAATAGCTATCTTTTCCCCGTCTTGGATGGTCATGTTTAAGTCTGAGACAAGGTCTCGTAAATCTTTGTTTTGTGTGATGGTCAGGTGATTGATTTTTATCATATGATTGCCCTTTCTAGAATGTCGATAGTGCATAACAAAAAGCTCTACTTTATCTAGTAGAGCCCAAAGTCACTGTCAAAACTCTATTATCCTCGTTGAAAAGCTCGTCAAACTAGCTTAGGATTGCCTAATCCAACTCAAGAGGAGCAGATGGTTAGCCTTCTAGTTTTTTGATTTTCAATGAGGATAAGATACTAGAAAATCTAGTATGAAAAGAGCACACAAAAAGAGACAAAAACAAGATCTACTAAATAAAGTTTCTTTATTTGATAGACTTAGTTGTTCATGTCTCCCTTACCTCCGAGTATTAGTATCTTTATCCTATACCTTTAAGGAAATTTTGTCAACAGAAAACTGACAATTCTAATCTCTAAAATCCGAAAACAGGTCCATAGAGAGTCAGTACGTGTTTGATATGCTCGTAATGGAATTTATCATAGTTTCGCCAAGCAGTGCGTGCTTGATCATTCAGTTTTAGGCTACCAAGACCAATCAGAAGACTGGTACGTTGGTAAAATTTCTCAAGGTCGATTAAAATACTGTTGTCCAACTTTTCCGCTTTTTTGAGCTCTTGCAGAGTAGTGTTTAGCAGCTCTTGCAGTCGAATATCATCTGCCCTACCCTGTTTGCAGCTTTGGAAACTTTTATTTAACTCGGATAGGAGTTGGGTTGCATTAGTAATGAGTTCTTTGTCTTTCATGTGAGCATCCTCCTTGCTCTGATGTATTATTGCCTATAGTATGGCACTAAAAAATGTCATAGTAAACATGTTAAAAAATCGAATGTTAATTAAAAAGTTTGGTGGGCTGATTTGTAGGCTTTTCATGGTATAATCAAGAGAGTAAATCTTTATGGAGGAAGTATGAAATTAAATATTCAAGAAATTCGTAAGCAGTCTGAAGGCTTGCATTTTGAACAAACGTTAGACCTAGCTGCAGACCTGCGTGCACGCAATCAAGAAATTTTAGATGTAAAAGATATCCTTGCAGTTGGGAAAGTACAGTACGAAGACCGTATGTATTTCTTAGATTATCAACTATCTTATACCATTGTTCTTGCTTCAAGTCGCAGTATGGAACCAGTTGAGTTAGTTGAATCTTATCCAGTAACGGAAGTTTTCATGGAAGGTGCAACTAACCAACTAGATCAGGAAGTTTTAGACGATGATTTGGTCTTGCCTATCGAAAATGGAGAACTTGACCTTGCTGAGAGCGTGTCAGATAATATCCTTCTCAACATTCCTATCAAGGTCTTGACGGCTGAAGAAGAGGCTGGTCAAGGATTTGTTTCAGGAAATGACTGGCAAATCATGACAGAAGAAGAATACCAAGCCCAACAGGCAGTTAAGAAAGAAGAAAACAGTCCTTTTGCTGGCTTACAAGGACTATTTGACGGAGACGAATAATGGTCTTGTCAAAAAAACGAGCACGAAAAGTGCTGGAAGAAATAATTGCTCTGTTTCCAGATGCCAAGCCCAGTCTTGATTTTACCAATCATTTTGAACTACTAGTTGCGGTCATGTTGTCAGCTCAGACAACGGATGCAGCGGTAAATAAGGCTACACCAGGTCTCTTTGCTGCCTTTTCAACGCCACAAGCCATGTCTGTAGCGACAGAGAGTGAGATTGCTTCACACATTTCTCGCCTGGGACTGTATCGGAATAAGGCTAAATTCCTTAAAAAATGTGCCCAACAGTTACTAGATGATTTTGATGGCCAAGTTCCTCAAACACGTGAGGAATTGGAAAGTCTTGCAGGAGTTGGTCGCAAGACAGCCAATGTTGTCATGAGTGTGGGCTTTGGGATTCCAGCCTTTGCAGTGGATACTCATGTGGAGCGTATCTGCAAACACCACGATATTGTCAAAAAATCAGCGACACCGCTTGAGGTGGAAAAGCGGGTCATGGATATCTTGCCACCGGAGCAGTGGTTAGCTGCCCATCAGGCCATGATTTATTTTGGAAGAGCCATTTGCCATCCTAAAAATCCAGAGTGTGACCAGTACCCACAGTTATATGACTTTAGCAATTTATAAGCAATTTATAAGATGGGGTTTCAAAAGTTTTTGCTTGATTTTAAGCATGCTTTGTGCTATAGTATTTGATAACTAAATATTCCTTTAAACCTGTCCCGTGAGGCAGGCAAGGAGAACGATTAAGTAGTAGGGTGAAGTCTATACTGTTTGCAGTAGGGCTCGCTTGGCTATACATTTCAAGTCTCCTTGTTTAAGGAGACTTTTCTTTTTGGAGGTTTGTCATGAAGGCAAAAGAAGTTGTAGACGAATTGACTGTCAAACGAGCGATTACGCGTATTACTTATGAGATTATCGAACGCAACAAAGATTTGAATAAAATCGTCTTGGCTGGTATTAAAACTCGTGGTGTCTTTATCGCCCACCGAATCCAAGAACGTTTGGAACAGCTAGAAAATCTTTCAGTTCCTGTTGTGGAATTGGATACTAAACCTTTCCGTGATGATGTTAAAAGTGGAGAAGATACTTCTTTGGTTTCTGTCGATGTGACAGACCGCGAAGTTATCTTGGTGGATGATGTGCTCTATACAGGTCGTACCATCCGTGCTGCTATTGATAATATTGTAGGTCATGGTCGTCCTGCGCGCGTGAGTTTAGCAGTTCTAGTCGATCGTGGACATAGAGAATTGCCAATCCGTCCAGATTACGTTGGAAAAAACATACCAACTAGTCGTTCTGAAGAAATCATCGTAGAGATGGCAGAACTTGATGGCCAAGATAGAGTTCTGATTACTGAAGAAGCTTAGAAAGCTAAAGGAGTAGCCATGTCAGTAAATCAACAAGCATTAAACCATGTGGTGTCCATGGAAGACCTCACTGTCGATCAAGTGATGAAATTGATCAAGCGAGGAATTGAGTTTAAAAATGGAGCTCAGCTTCCCTATGAGGACCATCCGATTGTTTCCAATCTTTTCTTTGAGGATTCTACACGAACGCATAAGTCCTTTGAAGTGGCAGAGATTAAACTGGGATTGGAGCGACTTGACTTTGATGTGAAGACTAGTTCAGTCAATAAGGGTGAGACACTTTATGATACCATTTTGACTCTGTCTGCTTTAGGAGTGGATGTCTGTGTGATTCGCCACCCTGAGGTTGACTACTACAGAGAGTTAATTGCAAGTCCGACGATTACGACTTCCATCATCAATGGTGGAGATGGTTCGGGTCAACACCCTAGCCAGAGCTTGCTTGATTTGATGACTATTTATGAGGAATTTGGTCACTTTGAGGGTCTCAAGGTTGCGATTGCAGGTGACTTGGACCACTCACGCGTTGCTAAATCCAATATGCAGATTTTGAAACGCTTGGGAGCTGAACTTTATTTTGCTGGACCTGAGGAATGGAGAAGTCAAGAGTTTGCAGATTATGGACAGTTTGTAACCATTGATGAAATCATTGATCAGGTGGATGTCATGATGTTTCTCCGTGTGCAACATGAACGCCATGATAGTGGAGCTGTCTTTTCAAAAGAAGACTACCATGCCCAACATGGCTTGACTCAAGAACGTTATGACCGTTTGAAAGAAACAGCAATCCTTATGCACCCAGCCCCAGTCAACCGTGATGTAGAAATCGCAGACCACTTGGTTGAAGCACCAAAATCACGGATTGTCCAACAAATGACCAATGGTGTCTTTGTTCGAATGGCAATCTTAGAATCCGTACTGGCGAGTAGAAACGCCAACTAAAACACAAGACGTTAAAAGACGCCAGTGAGCGTCCACGAGAGGTGAAAATATGACAAAAAGACTTCTAGTATTAGAAGATGGCACAGTTTTTGAAGGCAAGGCCTTCGGAGCAGATATTGATGTAACAGGCGAAATCGTCTTTAATACAGGTATGACCGGCTACCAAGAATCCATTACAGACCAGTCTTATAATGGACAAATCTTGACCTTTACTTATCCTTTGGTGGGAAATTATGGAATTAATCGTGATGATTACGAATCCATCATTCCAACTTGTAAAGGAGTCGTTGTTTTTGAAGAAGCACGAAGAGCAAGCAACTGGCGCAACCAAATGACCTTGGATGAATTTTTGAAAGCCAAGAAAATTCCGGGTATTTCTGGAATTGATACGCGTGCACTTACCAAGATTATCCGTAAGCATGGTACGATGCGTGCAACCTTGACTCATGTTGGAGATAGTATGGACCATGTGACGGACCAGCTCCAAGCAACAGTTTTGCCGACAGATAATATCAAGCAGGTTTCTACTAAAACATCCTATCCAGCTCCAGGAGTTGGTTTGAGCGTGGTTCTAGTGGACTTTGGTCTTAAGCACTCAATTCTACGTGAACTTTCTAAACGCAACTGTAACGTGACAGTTGTTCCCTATTCGACAACGGCTGAAGAAATTCTCCATCTCAATCCTGACGGAGTTATGTTGTCAAACGGTCCAGGTAACCCAGAAGATGTTCCACAGGCACTGGATATGATTCGTGGTGTGCAAGGGAAAATTCCAATCTTTGGTATTTGTATGGGGCATCAACTCTTTGCAATGGCAAATGGTGCTAAGACCTACAAGATGAAATTTGGACACCGTGGATTCAACCATGCGGTACGCGAAATTGCTACAGGACGTGTGGATTTTACAAGTCAAAACCATGGTTATGCAGTTAGCCGTGAGGATTTGCCAGAACACTTGATTATCACCCACGAAGAAATCAATGACAAGTCAGTTGAAGGTGTGCGTCACAGATACCAACCTGCTTTCTCTGTTCAATACCACCCAGACGCAGCCCCTGGTCCACACGACGCAAGCTACCTATTCGACGAGTTTATCGAGATGATGGAAGCTTTTAAACAATCAAACTAAGAACGAGTAAAAGCTTGTCGGAGAATTTATTTAACTGAACTCGGACGGAAAGCTTGGAATTTAGAGAAACCAATTTGGATTGTCAATCCTTCCTTGGTTTCCTAAAATTCAATCGCTTTCTATTCGTCCTTTGTATCTTATTTAATGGCAACCCGAGAGTTGCCGAATAGAAAGGCAGGTCGTTTCTTTTAGTCGCTATCAGGCGAACTAAAAACTCCCTGCACTAGATTTTTTACCGAAAAGTATCGTTTCGCTAAAAAATCGTCGGAGAATTTATTTAATGGCAACCCGAGAGTTGCCGAATAGAAAGGAGAAGATACATTGTTCGCGGAAGTGAACACGTCCTAAGAACTGTGTGAAAAAGATAAACATCGTCTTGACGCTAAAGGCGTCTGCACCGAGTTTCCTATTTTCACTGTGTTCTTTACGGGCTTTGTATCATAAACTATGCCTAAACGTACTGATATTCAAAAAATTATGGTGATTGGTTCTGGTCCGATTATTATTGGTCAGGCTGCTGAGTTTGACTATGCTGGAACCCAGGCTTGCTTGTCGTTGAAAGAGGAAGGTTATGAGGTTGTCTTGGTTAACTCAAATCCTGCAACCATCATGACGGATAAGGAAATTGCTGATAAGGTTTATATTGAACCGATTACACTTGAGTTTGTGACACGTATTCTTCGTAAGGAGCGTCCAGATGCCTTGCTACCAACACTCGGTGGTCAGACAGGTCTCAACATGGCCATGGAATTATCTAAAAATGGTATTCTTGATGAGCTTGGTGTTGAGCTTCTGGGAACTAAATTATCTGCCATTGACCAAGCGGAGGACCGTGACCTCTTTAAACAATTGATGGAAGAGCTCAACCAACCCATTCCAGAATCTGAAATTGTAAACACTGTTGAAGAAGCTGTTGCCTTTGCAGCAACAATTGGCTACCCAGTCATCGTTCGTCCAGCCTTTACCCTAGGTGGTACTGGTGGTGGAATGTGTGC
Source organism: Streptococcus sp. 3705 (assembly GCF_013277145.1). Classification (GTDB taxonomy): domain Bacteria; phylum Bacillota; class Bacilli; order Lactobacillales; family Streptococcaceae; genus Streptococcus. The sequence goes on from NZ_VMMJ01000032.1 coordinate 55,937, forward strand.
TAATGAGGAAGAATTGCGTGAAATCGCTGAAAATGGATTGAAATTGTCACCTGTGACCCAATGTTTGATTGAACGTTCAATCGCAGGTTTCAAGGAAATCGAATACGAAGTGATGCGCGACTCGGCTGACAATGCCCTGGTTGTTTGTAACATGGAAAACTTTGACCCAGTTGGGATTCACACAGGGGATTCCATCGTATTTGCCCCTGCCCAAACCATGTCAGATTATGAAAACCAAATGCTACGTGACGCGAGCTTGAGCATTATCCGCGCTCTCAAGATTGAAGGTGGGTGTAACGTTCAGCTAGCCCTTGATCCGCATAGCTTCAAATACTATGTCATCGAAGTAAACCCCCGTGTATCACGTTCTTCAGCCCTTGCTTCAAAGGCGACAGGTTATCCGATTGCTAAGTTAGCTGCTAAGATTGCCGTCGGTTTGACTTTGGATGAGGTCATCAACCCAGTTACAGGTTCAACCTATGCCATGTTTGAACCAGCCCTTGACTACGTGGTTGCCAAGATTCCTCGTTTCCCATTTGACAAGTTTGAAAAAGGTGAGCGCCGTCTGGGTACCCAGATGAAGGCGACTGGAGAAGTTATGGCAATTGGTCGTAACATCGAAGAATCTCTCCTTAAGGCCTGTCGCTCCCTTGAAATTGGGGTGCACCACAATGAAATGCCTGAACTTGCAGCAGTTTCTGATGATTCCTTGATTGAAAAAGTAGTCAAAGCACAAGATGACCGCCTCTTCTACGTATCAGAAGCCATTCGCCGTGGCTACACACCAGAAGAAATTGCTGAATTGACTAAGATTGATATATTCTATCTTGATAAACTCTTGCATATCTTTGAAATTGAGCAAGAATTGGGTGCCCATCCACAAGATCTAGAAGTTTTGAAAACAGCTAAACTTAATGGCTTCTCAGACCGTAAGATTGCTGAACTTTGGGAAACGACTGCAGACCAAGTTCGTCAGCTTCGTTTGGAAAACAAGATTGTCCCAGTCTACAAGATGGTCGATACTTGTGCGGCAGAGTTTGACTCTGAAACACCATATTTCTATTCAACCTATGGTTGGGAAAACGAGTCTATCAAGTCTGATAAGGAATCCGTTCTAGTCCTAGGTTCAGGTCCAATCCGTATCGGTCAAGGGGTCGAGTTTGACTACGCAACTGTTCATTCAGTTAAGGCTATTCAGGCGGCTGGTTATGAAGCCATCATCATGAATTCAAACCCAGAGACCGTTTCTACAGACTTCTCTGTGTCTGACAAGCTCTACTTTGAACCATTGACTTTTGAAGATGTTATGAACGTCATTGACTTGGAGCAACCAAAGGGTGTTATCGTTCAGTTTGGTGGTCAAACAGCTATCAACCTTGCGGAGCCATTGGCAAAAGCAGGTGTGACCATCCTTGGTACACAGGTCGCTGACCTAGACCGTGCCGAAGACCGTGACCTCTTTGAGCAAGCTCTAAAAGATTTGGACATTCCACAGCCACCAGGACAAACGGCTACCAATGAAGAAGAAGCAGTGCTTGCAGCTCGCAAGATTGGCTTCCCAGTCTTAGTTCGCCCATCTTATGTTTTAGGTGGACGTGCCATGGAAATCGTTGAAAATGAAGAAGACCTTCGTTCTTACATGCGAACTGCTGTTAAGGCTAGTCCAGACCACCCAGTTCTTGTTGACTCTTACATCGTTGGGCAAGAGTGCGAAGTTGATGCCATTTCAGATGGTAAAAATGTACTCATTCCTGGTATCATGGAGCATATCGAACGTGCTGGTGTCCACTCAGGTGACTCAATGGCCGTTTACCCACCACAAACCTTGTCGCAAAAGGTTCAGGAAACCATTGCAGACTACACAAAACGCCTAGCAATCGGTCTTAACTGCCTTGGAATGATGAACATCCAGTTTGTCATCAAGGATGAAAAAGTCTATGTTATTGAGGTCAATCCACGTGCTAGCCGTACGGTGCCATTCCTTTCTAAGGTAACCAATATCCCTATGGCACAAGTAGCAACCAAGCTCATTCTTGGTCAAAGTTTATCAGAACTTGGCTACCAAGATGGACTTTACCCTGAAAGCACCCGCGTTCATATCAAGGCACCTGTCTTCTCCTTCACAAAACTAGCTAAGGTAGACAGCTTGCTCGGTCCTGAAATGAAGTCAACAGGGGAAGTTATGGGTTCTGATACGACTTTGGAAAAAGCTCTCTATAAGGCCTTTGAAGCTTCTTACTTACACTTGCCAACTTTTGGTAACGTTGTATTTACTATCGCAGATGATGCCAAAGAAGAAGCCTTGGACTTGGCTCGTCGTTTCCAAAATATTGGCTATGGAATCCTCGCGACAGAAGGGACAGCAGCCTTCTTTGATAGTTATGGCCTGCAAGCTCAACCAGTTGGTAAGATAGGTGATGACGATAAGGATATTCCAAGCTTTGTTCGCAAAGGAAGAATCCAAGCTATCATTAACACAGTTGGAACAAAACGAACTGCTGACGAAGATGGTGAGCAAATTCGCCGTTCAGCCATTGAACACGGGGTGCCACTCTTCACAGCGCTAGATACAGCTAATGCCATGCTCAAAGTATTGGAAAGCCGTAGTTTTGTCACAGAAGCGATCTAGTTGAGAAAGAATTTTCACAGTTTTAAAGCCAGCGTCAGAAAACGCTGGCTTTTGCGACATTAGTGCAGGCTATTCAACTATCAGTTCTTCACTCAAGAATGATGATGAACTGTGATGCGATAAGAATAAATTGGGAATGGCTTATGATGTTAATCGTTCACCTTTTTTGTAATTCTAGTATATCAGAGTCAATATATATTTGCATGCTACTCCCTTTTGTAAAAATGGTCATTTCAGGTGAAAAAAACGACATTTCAGATTTTCTGTTCCAGAAATAGCTATCGCTATGATATAATTATTTTATGATTATTACTATTCCTATAAAAAACCAAAAAGATATTGGTACACCATCTGATTCAGTCGTTGTTCTCGGCTATTTTGATGGTATACACAAGGGGCATCAAGAATTATTTCGTGTTGCCAATAAGGCTGCGAGAAAAGATTTATTGCCTATCGTCGTTATGACCTTTAATGAATCTCCAAAGATCGCTTTAGAGCCTTATCATCCTGATCTGTTTTTACATATTTTAAATCCTGCTGAACGTGAGAGGAAATTAAAGCGTGAAGGTGTAGAAGAATTATATCTCCTTGATTTTAGTAGTCAATTCGCTAGTCTCACGGCAGAAGAATTTTTTGCAACTTATATCAAGGCTATGAATGCCAAAATTATTGTTGCAGGTTTTGATTATACATTTGGTTCTGACAAAAAAACAGCAGAAGATTTAAAGAATTACTTTGATGGAGAAGTTATCATTGTTCCACCTGTGGAAGATGAGAAAGGAAAAATCAGTTCAACTCGTATCCGTCAAGCTATTTTAGATGGAAATGTGAAAGAAGCAGGAGAACTTTTGGGGGCACCGCTTCCATCCAGAGGTATGGTGGTTCATGGTAATGCTCGTGGTCGTACGATTGGTTATCCAACAGCTAATTTAGTGCTTTTAGACCGTACTTATATGCCAGCAGATGGCGTTTATATCGTTGATGTTGAGATTCAAAGACAGAAGTATCGTGCTATGGCTAGTGTCGGGAAAAACGTGACCTTTGATGGAGAAGAAGCACGTTTTGAAGTCAATATTTTTGATTTTAATCAAGATATTTATGGGGAAACCGTCATGGTTTATTGGCTTGATCGCATTCGAGATATGACCAAATTTGACTCAGTTGACCAATTAGTGGATCAGTTAAAGACTGATGAAGAAGTAGCTCGGAATTGGTCTTAAGAGCTTGAGTAAACAAAAAAGAGGTTGTCTGTAACCCAAAAGATAGATGATTTAGTCTAACTTTTGAGGTCACGACATTACCTCTTTTTATTCTTTTTCAAAGGTAAATCCTTCTCCAAGGATTTCGTGGGCTTCTGTAATAGTTATAAAAGCTTGAGGATCGATTCGATGAATCATTTCCTTCATTTTCACAATTTCATTTCTACCGACAATACAGTAGATGATTTTCAAATTTTCTTTGCTGTAGTAGCCTTGACCGGAAATAAAAGTAACACCTCTTCCTAGGTCATCATTAATTGCTTTAGCAAGTTGGTCGGGACGTTTTGTGATAATCATAAAACCTTTGCCAGCGTAGCCACCTTCACCAATCAAATCAATGACACGCGAAACGATAAAATCAAATAAGAGCGTGTAGGAAACCAATCTCAAGTCCTTGAAGATTAAGAGAATGAGCATGAGAATACAAAAATCTAAGATAAAGAGCAATTTCCCCATAGATATATGAGTGTATTTATTGAGAATACGAGCTAGAATATCAGTTCCGCCAGTTGTACCACCAGCATTAAAAATAATTCCAAGGCCAATTCCCAATAGGATTCCTGCTATAAGGGCTGTGATTAGTAAATCACCTTGAAGATCAATATGAAGGGGAATACGCTCAAAAAAAGCTAACCAGGCGGATAAGGCTAAGGTTCCTAGCAAACTAGAATAGAGGGATTTGGCTCCAAATATTTTCCAAGCTAGGATGAAAAGGGGAATGTTAATCAGCAGGTTCATGAGAGAAACAGGGATTTTAAAAAGATAAAAGGTGATGAGGGTAATACCTGTCGCCCCTCCTTCAAAGAGATGATGAGGGACTACAAAATAAGTCAGCCCAAAAGCATAAATAGCAGCACCTAGTAAAATGGTTAAAATGGGATAAATTTTTTTAATCATAGGACACCTCTTTTCTTATAAGTTGATTATATCAAATTTTTACGGAAAATTTGAGTGACTCCATTAGGATTTTTAATCTTTTTTTGATATAATTAAAAGTAAGAAAACCAATCTGAATCCTAAAATAGAAAGATTGATACTATGACAAAAATTAAGATTGTAACCGATTCATCTGTTACTATTGAACCAGAACTCGTAAAACAATTAGATATTACAATTGTTCCATTATCTGTAATGATTGATAATGTTGTTTATTCTGATGCTGATTTGAAAGAAGAAGGTAAATTTCTTCACTTGATGCAAGAAGCTAAGAATCTTCCAAAAACAAGTCAGCCACCTGTAGGTGTCTTTGCTGAAGTTTTTGAAGACCTATGCAAGGATGGTAGTCAGATTCTTGCTATTCATATGTCCCATGCTCTTTCGGGTACTGTAGAAGCAGCGCGTCAAGGTGCTAGCCTATCTACTGCCGACGTGACGGTTATCGATAGTTCCTTTACTGACCAAGCCTTGAAATTTCAAGTTGTTGAGGCTGCAAAATTAGCGCAAGAAGGCAAAGAGTTGGAGGAAATTTTATCTCACGTTGAAGAGGTAAAAAACCATACGGAGCTCTATATTGGCGTTTCAACTTTGGAAAATCTTGTCAAAGGTGGACGAATTGGCCGTGTAACTGGATTGTTGAGTTCTCTTCTTAATATCCGTGTTGTCATGCAAATGAAGGACCATGAATTGCAGCCAATTGTTAAAGGTCGTGGAGCTAAAACCTTTAAAAAATGGTTAGATGAGTTGACAACATCTCTATCTGAACGTTCTGTAGCAGAGATTGGAATTTCATATTCTGGTAGTGCTGATTGGGCAAAAGAGATGAAAGAAAGCTTACAAGCTTATGTTGAAAAGCCAATTTCTGTTTTAGAAACAGGTTCTATTATTCAGACTCATACAGGCGAGAATGCATGGGCTATTTTGGTACGTTACCATTCCTAAAAAAATAAAGAAAATGCGAATAAACAGCGCTTTTAACTTGACCTATAAGGGATTTTAGGATATGATTATATTTGTTAATTAGAAATTAATTTGGAGGAATCATTAACATGGCAAACAAACAAGATTTGATCGCTAAAGTAGCAGAAGCTACAGAATTGACTAAGAAAGACTCAGCAGCAGCAGTTGAAGCTGTATTTTCAGCAGTAGCTGACTACCTTGCAGCTGGTGAAAAAGTTCAATTGATCGGTTTTGGTAATTTTGAAGTTCGTGAGCGTGCTGCACGTAAAGGTCGCAACCCACAAACTGGTAAAGAAATCACAATTGCAGCTTCTAAAGTTCCAGCATTCAAAGCTGGTAAAGCTCTTAAAGACGCTGTTAAATAATCAGCCTTTAAAAAGCCTATTGTATCAAGCTATAAAGCTTGATACAATAGGCTTT
>NZ_VMMJ01000033.1:0-28304 GCF_013277145.1 Streptococcus sp. 3705
TTTGCTACTTTCTTTGATATAATGGGAAATGATAAACTTAAGGAAGTGAAAAAATATGGCAAACGAAGCAACAGCAACTGACCAATACGTCAGAAGAGAGATAGAAAAATTTGGTATCCGCTATGATGAGCAAGGTTCTTCTCATCCAGAAATTGCTAAAGCGCTAAAAGGAGCTAGCAAACAAGGTAAATCTGGAATTGGAAAGCCTGAATTTGTTATGCAGATCTCAGATTACCTTATTGTGATTGAAGATAAAAGGGACAATGATAAACTTATTAATCTTTCCGGGGATGGTTCTATTGCTAAAGATATTCCATCATTGTCAGGTTTTGCTGTAAATGGTGCTGTACACTACGCAAACCATATCGTAACGAAAACAAGCTCTTTTGATGAAGTAATCGCAATAGGTATTACTGGGGATGAGGAATTTCATAGCATTCAACCTGTATTAGTTTCTATCACTGAAGAAGGAATTACTGAAAAAAAACTTCCAAAGTTAACTGATCTTCAGGAACTTCATCCAAACAATATAAATGAATGGTATTCAGTAAATGTACTTGAAGAATATTCTATTGAGCAAAAACGTATTTTTGAATTGCAAAATGTTTCAAAAGAATTACATGAAGATTTACGAAACTACGCTTCGCTCGAAGGTGAGAATAAAGCAACAGTAATTTCTGCAATTCTTTTAGCCCTTAATGAAGAAGATTTTGATATCAAAAAATTAACAGGTAATAAGTATCCTAGAAAAACTGATGGTAGAGAGGATACAACAAGACCAGTAATTGATAATGATGGAATGAGAATTCTAAAAGCAGTTAAAGATTACATTGCATCTGAAGGTGTTTTGCCAGAAGACAAGGTCAATATTCTTCTCAATAAGTTCTCGTTTTTAGAAACGAATGTCCGGCTGAATGAAAAAAACGAGACATTAGGAGTTACACCGCTTCATTATTTTACTAAAAAATTACAAGATAAAGTTATCCATCACTTTAAACAAAATACAGATTACGATATTTTGGGTAATTTCTATGGTGAGTTTGTGAAATATGGTGGAAGTGATGGGAACGGTCTTGGAATTGTTTTGACACCTCACCATATTACGACGCTTATGACGGAATTAATTGATGTGTTACCGACTGATTATGTATTGGATCCTGCTTGCGGTAGTGGTGCTTTTTTGATTTCTGCAATGAATAGAATGACTAAGCTAGCAAAAGATGAGGACGAAATCAAACATATTAAACAGCATCAACTACTGGGGATAGAGTTGCAGGAAAAGATGTTCACCGTAGCGACAACGAACATGATTTTACGAGGGGATGGCAAAAGTAATCTACAGTTAAACGATATGTTTTCTGTTACCGGTGAAGAGATCCAAAAGCAGAGAGTAAATAAAATCTTGTTTAATCCCCCGTATTCCCAAGGGAAAACAGATAAAACTCTAACAGAAATTAATTTTATTCGTCATGCGCTAGATATGCTGGTAACTGGGGGGAAACTAGCGGTGATTGTCCCTCAATCAACTATGGTTGGTAAATCTAAGGAAGAAAAGGAATATAAGAAAAGAATTCTTGAAAAACATACTTTAGATATGGTAATTACTGTAAATAAAAATACTTTCCATGGTGTGGGGACTAATCCTGTTATCGCAATTTTTGAGGCGGGTAAACCACATGATATTGAACGAAAAAAAGTTAAGTTTATAAATTTTGAAGATGATGGATTTGTAGTGAGAAAACACATAGGTCTGATTGATGACGATTCGGCCAAGGAGAAAAGACGCTTCCTCTTTGATGTAATCAATGGTAACGAGGAGGATTATACGACTGAGTTTATGGTAAAATCCACAATCCAAGCAGAGGATGAATGGTTACATAGTTTCTATTATTTTAACGATGAAATTCCAAGTGATGAGGAATTTGAAAAAACAATTGCAGATTATCTGAGTTTCCAATTTGATATGTATACCCATGGTAGAGGCTATTTATTTGAAGAGGTACAGGATGAAGAATAGAAAATGGAAAGAGTTTAGACTCGCAGAGTTATTCCAAGTAAAACGTGGCAAACGTCTTGTCGAAAGTAGTCGTATTGCGGGAATGCGCCCATTTATAACAGCAGGTTTTCATAACAGTGGAATTGCTAGTTTTATTGCAAATAGTGAGCAGGAAATTTTTCCTAAAAACACAATCACGATTGATATGTTTGCAAATGCATTTTACCGTAATTATTCCTACAGTGCAGATGATAATATTCTAGTGTTAATTAATGATGATATTTCAGAAAACTGTAAATTATTTATTACTTCAGTTTTTGATAATGCAAATCAATTTGGTTATGGAAAACAGTATAGACTAGGAAATTTTAAAAGGCAGAAAATTATGCTTCCTGTTACAAATTACGGGACGCCTGATTGGGCATTTATGGAAGAATATGTTCAAATCAAATATAATCAAATTAAGGACACCTATAAGTTTCCTGAACAACATAAAATATCAGATTTTAGAGAATTAGACGAAGTCGAGTGGGGAGAGTTTTTAATATCGGACTATTTCGATGTTAATAAAGAAAGAGGAAGTGAAAGCAACATGGATTCTTTGGCAAAAGGCAACTTACCTTTAATTTCTGCTAGAAAATTTGGAAATGGTCTAAAGGGATTCGTTGAAACTGAACCACGAAAAATTAAATCATCAAATGTGATAACTTGGAATAAAGATGGTGATGGTGGAGCAGGATTAGCCTACTATCAAGAATTTAAGTTTGCAGTTGATTCACATGTGTTTGTACTATATGCAAAATTTCCAGCCAATAAATACAATCAGTTATTTATTGTTACTTTACTTTCTAAATATAAGGAAGTTTTTAATCATGGTAGAGCAAATTCTTTATCAAGGTATAAAGCTGGAAAAATAATGTTACCAAGTAAAGATGGCTTACCTGATTTTGTTTTCATGGAACAATACATGAAGCGACTCGAAAATAGAATTATAAAGAACTGGAGATTAAATTAATGGTTTTAATTGAAAGTTCACAAAAGACGGTTGAGGAACTACTAACCTTCTTCACAAATAGTAAGACTCTGGAAGTGCCGCTATATCAGAGAGAGTATTCGTGGGAGGAAAAAAACTGGGAAGAATTTTACAATGACTTTTTACGTGCATATGAAAGAAAAAACTCAACAGACTATTGGGGAAACATATTAATTTATGATAATGGAAGCAGTTACGAAGTTGTTGATGGTCAACAAAGAATAATAACCTTCATTGTTTTTATTCACAGTTTAGGGAAAAAAATTAATAATAATGGAAAAATTCCTTTAAAATTCAAAAATTCTGAGTTAAATAGAGTTTGGGAAAGTTTATTTGATGTGGAAGATAATGGAGTTCCTAAGGAGCTTCATGAACGAAGAGGTAATAATTTTTATCGAGCATTTAGATTCTTCCAACGAAAATTGGCTTCTGAATCAAAACATATGAAGACTCGGTATTTTAATTTCTTAATGCAAACTCAGTTTTCTATAGTTACTTCACAAGACGAAGTTGAGAGTTATTTACTATTTGGTAGATTAAACACAAGAGGGATAAGGCTCACAGATATTGATTTAATTAAATACGAAATTTTTCAGAAGACAGAAAGAACCATGGGTGTCGCAGGTGGTGATTCTGTCTTGGATAAGTGGAATGAAATTCATAGGCAATTAGAAGTTTGTAAGATGAATTTTACGAGATATTTCACAGCGTGGTTTGAAGTTAAGTATAATTTTAGTTCAGAAAATTTATATCAAAATTTTTGCGACATGATAGATGAATCGGATTACCTCAGAATACTGGATGGGTTACTGTATACAGCAAAAAATATTTCTAAACTTATTCTAGATAATACTGGGTCACCGAATAGAATAAAAAGAAACTTAGAGTATCTGATAAAAATATCGAACTCCTCCAAGATATATAATGTAATCATTTCTATAGTAGATATATCATTCGATAGTAAAATTAGGCTCTTTGAAATACTTTCAGTGTATGAATTTGTACGCGCTATTACACCACCTCCAGATACTATGGCTTCTCGTATTGATGGTTGGACACGTCCAGGGATAAGCTATACATATGAGGAAATTGAGGAAGCATATTCTGAGTTTGCATCTAAAATGGCCACACTTGCAACTAATTCAGTAGCAGCGCAAATCAGAACAGATATAGCTGTTTTAAAAGATAAATTAAATAGAAAATTACCTAGCAGGGAAGACTTTATTGATTTCTTTTCAAAATTGAGATATGCAGGTAATGGAGTTTATTTCGATAGAAAAAACGAAGAGATTATGTACTCTAGATATGCGATTTATACGTTAAATAATTGGTTAGAAGTGAGGCGTCCTACTCAAGGAGAGGCATATAGAGTCTATGATGAACCAGAATATAGTATAGAACATATTATTGAGAAATCATTGGGTAATGAACCTGAAGCGTATCAATTCAAAATAGGAAATTTAGTAGTTCTTGAAGATATTATTAATACTAGGTTAAGTGGAGAATGTGATTTATCAAAAAAAATCACAGAATATCAAAATTCGAGCTATCAACAAATAAAAGAATTTCTCAATAAAGAACATAGAAATTTTGATAATCGTTATAGGGCACAGAATGATATTGAATGGGAGATAGATAATTTTTCTGAACAAGCTATTTATCGTAGGGGAAGATATTTAGCGATATGTTTCTATGAAAAAGTAATAGGTTTATTGACTTAGGATTTATAAGTGAGGATGTAGAGAATTAATATTTTTTTCGGGAAAATACTTATTTTTCGGAAAAAAGAACGGTATATATTATGGTAAAATCCACTGATTTATCACTTGACCCTTCTATTAATAAGTTGTACACTGTAATTATATATCACCGAGTAGAGGTTTATTTGGATGAAGAGAAATATGGATTTATGTCGCTTGATACTTTTTAAAATTGAGGATGAGTATAAATCAACTGCGTTGTCTCATTTACAAATTGACGGATATGACATAGAGATAATAGCCTACCATTGTGACTTGTTGTTTGAAGCAGGTTTGATAAAAAGTTATAAACCCACATATGCTAGTGATAAAATCTATTTTTTTAGTGTTGGCGCTTTGACTTGGGAGGGGCATGATTTTCTAGATAAAATAAGAGAAAATACTATGTGGAATAGGACTAAGAATAGGATCAAAGAAAATGCCCTGCCTATGACTTTGGAAGTAATTAAAACTATAGCAACTAGTCTTATAAATGATTAGCTAAGTGTATATTTAAATGATTCTTTATCTTTATAAGAATAATAAATTATCCAAATTTTTATAAGTAACTCAATTTTTTGAAATTAATAAGCAATCAAAGTCTTTTAAATGTTTATATAAATCTATTTTAGAATTTGTTAAACAAAAACTTTATCAAATCAGATTTTATAATTTGTGCCAAGTTCAACTTAAAATTTTGTCCCCTATTTTGCCATATATTTTTAAGAACTTAAGGGAACAATGAGTATTATCCAAATATAGTGTGGGTGGATGAATGTATAAATATGGGCCTTTTTAATGTATTAGGAAGTATAGTAAATAAATGCTTTATGTTCAGAAGGTAAAGCTTAATCTAGCTGAACAATACAGTTGAAACCTGCCCATTGGGTGGGTTTTTTGGTGTTTTAAGGAGACTATTAAGCCAGAATTTTGGACTAATACTCTTCGAAAATTAAATTCAAACCACGTAAGCTTTATCTGCAACCTCAAAGCTGTGCTTTGAGCTACCTGCCTCTAGCTTCCTAGTTTGCTCTTTGATTTTCATTGAGTATACAAATACCACTTTAAGAGAAAAATTTTCAATTTCATAATCTGTAGGCAAACGCTTGCATTCTAGTTTTTATTGGACTATAATAGGTTGGTATAAAACCTTCTGTAGCAATAAAATGTAGAAGGTGTAGAAAGTAAGGATTTAGAATACTTGTGTTTGAAAATACGATTTTCTATTCCTTGCGATAGGGAGATAGATATGGCAATGATAGAAGTGGAACATCTTCAGAAAAATTTTGTGAAGACAGTGAAGGAACCTGGTTTGAAGGGAGCTTTGCGCTCCTTTATTCATCCTGAAAAGCAGACCTTTGAAGCAGTCAAGGATTTGACTTTTGAGGTACCAAAGGGGCAGATTTTAGGCTTCATCGGGGCAAATGGTGCTGGGAAGTCGACAACCATTAAAATGCTGACCGGGATTTTGAAACCGACATCTGGATTTTGTCGGATTAACGGCAAGATTCCGCAGGATAATCGCCAAGATTATGTCAAGGATATTGGGGTTGTTTTTGGACAACGTACCCAGCTATGGTGGGATTTGGCCCTGCAAGAGACCTACACGGTCTTGAAGGAGATTTACGACGTGCCAGACTCGCTCTTTCATAAGCGCATGGATTTTTTGAATGAAGTCTTGGATTTGAAGGACTTTATCAAGGACCCTGTGCGGACTCTTTCACTGGGACAGCGCATGCGGGCGGATATTGCGGCTTCCTTACTTCACAATCCCAAGGTTCTCTTTTTAGATGAGCCGACCATTGGTTTGGATGTTTCGGTCAAGGATAACATTCGTCGGGCTATTACTCAGATCAATCAGGAGGAAGAAACAACCATTCTCTTGACCACTCATGACTTGAGCGACATTGAGCAACTTTGTGATCGGATTTTTATGATTGATAAGGGGCAGGAAATTTTTGATGGAACGGTTAGCCAGCTCAAGGAGACCTTTGGTAAGATGAAGACACTCTCCTTTGAACTGCTACCAGGTCAAAGTCATCTCCTTTCTCACTATGAAGGCTTTTCGGATATGACAATTGATAGACAAGGAAATAGCCTCAATATTGAATTTGACAGTTCCCGCTACCAGTCAGCTGACATTATTAAGCAAACACTGTCTGATTTTGAAGTCCGTGATTTGAAGATGGTGGATACGGATATTGAGGATATTATCCGTCGCTTCTATCGAAAGGAGCTCTAAGATGGTCAAATTGTGGAGACGTTATAAACCCTTTATAAATGCAGGTGTTCAGGAATTGATCACCTATCGAGTCAACTTCATTCTTTATCGGATAGGCGATGTTATGGGGGCTTTTGTGGCCTTTTATCTCTGGAAGGCTGTCTTTGATTCCTCGCAGGAGTCTTTGATTCAGGGCTTCAGTATGGCAGATATCACCCTCTACATCATTATGAGTTTTGTGACCAATCTGTTGACCAGGTCTGATAGCTCTTTTATGATTGGGGAGGAGGTCAAGGATGGTTCCATTATCATGCGCTTGTTGCGACCAGTGCATTTTGCGGCTTCTTATCTTTTCACAGAACTTGGTTCCAAGTGGTTGATTTTTATTAGCGTTGGCCTTCCATTTTTAAGTGTCATTGTCTTGATGAAAATCTTATCTGGGCAAGGGATTGCAGAGGTGCTGGGATTAACTGTCCTTTATCTTTTTAGCTTAACGCTGGCCTATCTGATTAACTTTTTCTTTAATATTTGCTTTGGATTTTCAGCCTTTGTATTTAAAAATCTTTGGGGTTCCAACCTACTTAAGACTTCCATAGTGGCCTTTATGTCTGGAAGTTTGATTCCCTTGGCTTTCTTTCCAAAGGTTGTTTCAGATATTCTGTCCTTCCTGCCTTTTTCATCCTTGATCTACACTCCGGTCATGATTATTGTTGGGAAATACGATGCCAGTCAGATGATTCAGGCGCTCCTTTTGCAGTTTTTCTGGCTCTTAGTGATGGTGGGCTTGTCTCAGTTGATTTGGAAACGAGTCCAGTCATTTATCACCATTCAAGGAGGTTAGTATGAAAAAATATCAACGCATGCATCTGATTTTTATTAGACAATACATCAAGCAAATTATGGAGTACAAGGTGGATTTTGTGGTTGGTGTGCTGGGAGTTTTCTTGACTCAAGGCTTGAATCTCTTGTTTCTCAATGTCATCTTTCAACACATCCCATCCCTAGAAGGTTGGACTTTTCAAGAAATCGCCTTTATCTATGGTTTTTCATTGATTCCCAAGGGCTTGGACCATCTCTTTTTTGACAATCTCTGGGCACTGGGCCAACGCCTAGTGCGAAAAGGGGAGTTTGACAAGTATCTGACTCGTCCTATCAATCCCCTCTTCCACATCCTAGTCGAGACCTTTCAGATTGATGCCTTGGGTGAACTCTTGGTCGGTGGAATTTTACTAGCGACAACAGTATCAAGCATTGCTTGGACTCTTCCAAAATTCTTGCTTTTCCTAGTCTGCATACCATTTGCGACCTTGATTTATACTTCCTTGAAAATCGCGACAGCTAGTATCGCTTTTTGGACCAAACAGTCAGGGGCTATGATTTACATCTTCTATATGTTCAATGATTTTGCCAAGTATCCGATTTCGATTTACAATTCTCTTCTTCGTTGGTTGATTAGCTTTATCGTGCCTTTTGCCTTTACGGCCTACTATCCTGCCAGCTATTTTTTGCAGGACAAGGATGTAATCTTTAACATCGGAGGTTTGATGTTGATTTCTCTGGTTTTCTTTGTCATTTCCCTTAAACTTTGGGACAGGGGCTTGGATTCTTATGAAAGTGCTGGGTCCTAAGAAGAAGAAACTCAAAGCCTTGTCTCAGGACAGGCTTTTTCTAATAGAGATGAAAATTCCTTGACATCTATTCTCAGAGTGCTATACTGTAAGTGTAATAGCCGATTTAGCTCAGTTGGTAGAGCAAGGCACTCGTAAAGCCTAGGTCACAGGTTCGATCCCTGCAATCGGCAAAGTGAAGAAGTCTCATCAGGCTTCTTTTTCTTTTTAAAGAAAATCAGACCACTTAGACCGGTATAGAGACCAGATAGGCAAACGAACTTGTTCTTGAAACTGACCTCTGCTATAATAATTTTTGTAAGGGACGTGAGTATTCATACTCTTCGAAAATCTCTTCAAACAAAGTCAGCTTCACCTTGCCGTTTATATGTGACTGACTTCGTCAGTTCTATCCACAACCTCAAAGCAGTGCTTTTAGCAACCTGCGGCTAGCTTCCTAGTTTGTTTTTTGATTTTCATTGAGTATTAGTTGCTAGAGCAAGGCACTCGTAAAGCCTAGGTCACAGGTGAACATATGACTGAAGATTTGAAAAAATAGATATGTATAAATAACCGTTAAGCCTTATTCTTAGCGGTTATTTATATTGTTTAATAGCGCTGATATTTCATCAATGATGTTTGACTTTGTGATTTTGGTAGTGGTTCAATTTGATTGCTACTATTTTTGATGGTATGAATGTGCTTATAATGTATCCCCGTTAAGTACGAAACTTTTGCATCATTTATTAACATGCGTTAAAAATAAAATTAACCTGCCTTAATTTTTCTTGACTTAAATTTTTTAAATGATATACTATTTTTATGGAGAGCTAACAATTATATATAAATGTACTACTCTATTTCCTAGATAATACTTAGTAAAACTTTTTATAACAAAGGCTAGCAAAGTTAAAGTTTACTATCTATTGGAATTTAAATAAATATGTAAGGAATTAAAATGAAAAAAAGTACAGTATTGTCATTAACCACAGCTGCAGTTATTTTAGCAGCATATGTCCCTAATGAGGTAGTTTTAGCAGACACATCTAGCTCTGAAGATGCTTTAAATATCTCTGATACAGAAAAAGTAGTAGTAGATAAGGAAGCAGAAAATAAAGAAAAACATGAAAATATTCATAATGCTATAGAAACTTCCAAGGATACTGAAGAGAAGAAAACAACGGTTATTGAGGAAAAAGAAGTTGTTAGTAAAGAATCTGTGATAGATAACAAAACTAGCAATGAAGAAGAAAAAATCAAAGAAGATTCCAATCAATCCAAAGAAGATAAAGCGGACTCGTCTGCAATTAAAGACCCAGAAAGTCCCAAAAAAGAGGATAAACTTGTCTATATTGCTGAATTTAAAGATAAAGAATCTGGAGAAAAAGCAATCAAGGAATTATCCAATCTTAAGGATACAAACGTTTTATATACCTATAATACGATTTTTAATGGTGTTTCAATAGAAACAACTCCAGATAATCTGGACAAAATTAAACTAATAGAAGGTATCTCATCGGTTGAACGATCACAAAAAGTCCAGCCAATGATGAATCATGCTAGGAAGGAAATTGGAGTTGAAGAGGCAATTGATTACCTAAAATCTATCAATGCTCCATTTGGTAAAAATTTTGATGGTAGAGGTATGGTTATTTCAAATATCGATACCGGGACAGATTATAGGCATAAGGCCATGAGGATTGATGATGATGCTAAAGACTCAATGAGATTTAAAAAAGAAGACTTAAAAGGTACTGATAAAAATTTCTGGTTGAGTGATAAGATTCCTCATGCTTTCAATTATTATAATGGTGGTAAAATTACTGTAGAAAAAGCTGATGATGGGAGCGATTATTTTGATCCACATGGGATGCATATTGCAGGGATTCTTGCGGGAAATGATACTGAAAAAGATATTAAAAACTTTAACGGAATAGATGGAATTGCTCCTAATGCACAGATCTTCTCTTATAAAATGTACTCTGACGCAGGATCTGGCTTCGCAGGAGATGAAACAATGTTTCATGCTATTGAAGATTCCATTAAACACAATGTCGATGTTGTTTCGGTATCATCTGGCTTTACAGGAACAGGTCTTGTAGGTGAAAAATATTGGCAAGCTATTAGAGCGTTAAGAAAAGCAGGCATTCCAATGGTTGTAGCTACGGGTAACTATGCAACTTCTGCTTCAAGTTCTTCATGGGATTTAGTGGCAAATAATAATCTGAAAATGACCGACACTGGAAATGTAACACGAACTGCAGCACATGAAGATGCGATAGCAGTTGCTTCTGCTAAAAATCAAACAGTTGAGTTTGATAAAGTTAAGATTGGAGGAGAAAGTTTTAAATACAGAAATATAGGGGCCTTTTTCGATAAGAATAAAATCATAACAAACGAAGATGGTTCAAAAGCTCCTAGTAAATTGAAATTTGTATATATAGGCAAAGGTCAAGACCAAGATTTGATAGGTTTGGATCTTAAGGGCAAAATTGCAGTAATGGATAGAATTTATACCAAGGATTTAAAAAATGCTTTTAAACGAGCAACGGATAAGGGTGCACGCGCCATTATGGTTGTAAATACTGTAAATTACTACAATAGAGATAATTGGACAGAGCTCCCAGCTATGGGATATGAAGAGGATGAAGGAACGACTAGTCAAGTTTTCTCAATTTCAGGAGATGATGGTGTAAAGTTATGGAACATGATTAACCCTGATAAAAAAACTAAAGTCAAAAGAAATAATAAAGAAGATTTTAAAGATAAATTGGAGCAATACTATCCAATTGATATGGCAAGCTATAATTCTAATAAACCGAATGTAGGTGATGAAAAAGAAATTGACTTTAAGTTTGCACCTGAAACCGACAAAGAACTTTATAAAGAAGATATTATAGTCCCAGCAGGATCCACATCTTGGGGACCGAGAACAGATTTACTTTTAAAACCTGATGTCTCAGCACCTGGTAAAAACATTAAATCCACTCTCAATGTCATTAATGGGAAATCAACTTATGGTTATATGTCAGGGACTAGTATGGCAACTCCAATCGTGGCAGCTTCTACTGTTTTGATTAGACCAAAGTTAAAGGAAATGCTTGAAAGACCTGTATTGAAAAATCTTAAGGGAGATGACAAAATAGATCTTACAAGTCTTACAAAAATAGCCCTACAAAATACTGCACGCCCTATGATGGATGCGACTTCTTGGAAAGAAAAAAGTCAATACTTTGCATCACCTAGACAACAGGGGGCAGGGCTAATTAATGTTGCCAATGCATTGAGAAATGAAGTTGTAGCGACTTTCAAAAACACAGATTCTAAAGGTTTAGTAAACTCTTATGGTTCTATTTCTCTTAAAGAAATAAAAGGAGATAAAAAATATTTTACAATTAAGCTTCACAATACATCAAACAGACCTTTGACCTTTAAAGTTTCAGCATCTGCTATAACTACAGATGCTCTAACTGACAGACTCAAACTGGATGAAACATATAAAGACGAAAAATCTCCAGATGGGAAGCAAATTGTTCCAGAAATCCACCCAGAAAAAATCAAAGGAGCAAATATTACATTTGAGCATGACACTTTCACTATAGGCCCAAATTCTAGCTTTGATTTAAATGCGGTTATAAATGTTGGGGAGGCCAAAAACAAAAATAAATTTGTAGAATCGTTTATTCATTTTGAGTCAGTGGAAGAAATGGAAGCTCTAAACTCCAATGGGAAGAAAACACATTTTCAACCTTCTTTATCGATGCCTCTAATGGGATTTGCTGGGAATTGGAACCACGAACCAATCCTTGATAAATGGGCCTGGGAAGAAGGTTCAAAATCAAAAAAATGGAAGGTTATGATGATGATGGTAAACCAAAAATTCCAGGAACCTTAAATAAGGGAATTGGTGGAGAACATGGTATAGATAAATTTAATCCAGCAGGAGTTATACAAAATAGAAAAGATAAAAATACAACATCCCTAGATCAAAATCCAGAATTATTTGCTTTCAATAACGAAGGGATCAACGCACCATCATCAAGTGGTTCTAAGATCGCTAAAATTTATCCTTTAGATTCAAATGGAAATCCTCAAGATGCTCAACTTGAGAGAGGATTAACACCTTCTCCACTTGTATTAAGAAGTGCAGAAGAAGGATTGATTTCAATAGTAAATACAAATAAAGAGGGAGAAAATCAAATTGACTTAAAAGTCATTTCGAGAGAACACTTTATTAAAGGAATTTTGAACTCTAAGAGAAATGATGCAAAGGGAATCAAATCTTCTAAACTAAAAGTTTGGGGTGACTTGAAATGGGATGGACTCATTTATAACCCTAGAGGTAGAGAAGAAAATGCACCAGAAAGCAAGGATACTAAAGATCCTGCTACTAAGATAAGAGGTCAATTTGAACCGATTGCAGAAGGTCAATATTTCTATAAATTTAAATATAGATTAACCAAGGACTACCCATGGCAGGTTTCCTATATTCCTGTAAAAATTGATAACACAGCCCCTAAGATTGTTTCTGTTGATTTTTCAAATCCTGAAAAAATTAAGCTGATTACAAAGGATACTTATCACAAGGTAAAAGAGCAATACAAGAATGAAACGCTATTTGCTAGAGATCAGAAAGAACATCCTGAAAAATTTGACGAGATTGCCAACGAAGTTTGGTATGCTGGCGCCGCTCTTGTTAATGAAGATGGAGAGGTTGAGAAAAATCTTGAAGTAACTTATGCAGGTGAGGGTCAAGGAAGAAATAGGAAACTTGACAAAGACGGAAATACCATTTATGAAATTAATGGTGCAGGAGATTTAAGAGGAAAAATCATTGAAGTCATTGCATTAGATGGCTCTAGCAATTTCACAAAGATTCATAGAATTAAATTTGATGATCATGCTGATGAAAAGGGGATGATTTCCTATTATCTAGTAGATCCTGATCAGGATTCATCTAAATACCAAAAGCTTGGAGAGATTTCCGAATCTAAATTTAAAAATTTAGAAAATAGAAAAGAGGATAGTCTTAAAAAAGATACAACTGAAGTAGAACATCATCAAGAAAATGAAGAGGCTACCGAAGAAAAATCTAGCTTTACTATCAATAAAGCCATTTCAACAATTAGAGACTTTGAAAGCAAAGATTTAAAGAAACTCATTAAAAAGAAATTTAGAGAAGTTGATGACTTTACAAGTGAAACTGGTAAGAGAATAGAGGAATACGATTATAAATACGATGATAAGGGAAATATCATTGCTTATGACGATGGTAGTGCCTTACAATATGAAACTGAAAAACTTGACGAAATCAAATCAAAAATTTATGGTGTTCTAAGCCCGTCTAAAGATGGACACTTTGAAATTCTTGGAAAGATAAGTAATGTTTCTAAAAATGCTAAGGTATATTATGGAAATAACTATAAGTCTATAGAAATCAAAACGACCAAGTATGATTCGCATTCAAAAACGATGACATTTGATCTATACGCTAATATTAATGATATTGTGGATGGATTAGCTTTTGCAGGAGATATGAGATTCTTTGTTAAAGATGATGATCAGATAAAAGCTGAAACGAAGATTAGAATGCCTGAAAAAAATAAGGAAACTAAAACAGAATATCCCTATGCATCAAGTTATGGGAATGTAATAGAATTAGGAGAAGGAGATCTTTCAAAAAATAAACCAACCAATTTAACGGACATGGAATCTGGTAAAATTTATTCTGATTCAGAAAAACAACAATATCTATTAAAGGATAACATCATTCTAAGAAAAGGCTATGCACTAAAAGTGACTACCTATAATCCTGGAAAAACGGATATGTTAGAAGGAAATGGAGTTTATAGCCAGGAAGATATAGCAAAAATACAAAATTCCAATCCTAATCTAAGAGCCCTTTCAGAAAAAATAATTTATTCTGACAGTAGAAATGTTGAAGATGGAAGAAGTACTCAAGCTGTATTAATGTCGGCTTTGGACGGCTTTAACATTGTAAGGTATCAAGTGTTTACATTTAAAATGAACGATAAAGGGGAAGCTATCGATAAAGACGGAAATCTTGTAGCAGATCCTTCTAAACTTGTATTATTTGGTAAGGATGGTAAAGAGTACACTGGAGAGGATAAGTCCAATGTAGAAGCTATAAAAGAAGATGGCTCTACGTTATTTATTGATGCAAAACCAGTAAATCTTTCAATGGACAAGAACTACTTTAATCCATCTAAATTTAATAAAATTTATGTACGAAATCCAGAGTTTTATTTAAGAGGTAAGATTTCTGATAAGGGTGGTTTTAACTGGGAATTGAGAGTTAATGAATCTGTTGTAGATAATTATTTAATCTACGGAGATTTACACATTGATAACACTAGAGATTTTAACGTTAAGCTTAATGTTAAAGACGGTGACATCATGGACTGGGGAATGAAAGACTATAAAGCAAACGGATTTCCAGATAAGGTAACAGATATGGATGGAAATGTTTATCTTCAAACTGGCTATAGCGATTTGAATGCGAAAGCGGTTGGAGTACACTATCAATTTTTATATGATAATGTTAAACCAGAAGTAAACATTGATCCTGAGGGAAATACTAGTATCGAATATGCTGATGGAAAATCTGTAGTCTTTAACATCAATGATAAAAGAGATAATGGATTCAATGGTGAGATTCAAGACAAACATATTTATGTAAATGGAAAAGAATATAAATCATTTGATGATATTAAACAACTAACAGATAAGACACTAAATATTAAGATTCTTGTAAAAGATTTTGCAAGAAATACAACCGTAAAAGAATTCATTTTAAATAAAGATACGGGAGAGGTAAGAGAATTAAAACCTCATAGGGTAACTGTGACCATTCAAAATGGAAAAGAAATGAGTTCTAAGATAGTGTCGGAAGAAGATTTCATTTTACCTGTCTATGAGGGTGAATTAGAAAAAGGATATCAATTTGATGGCTGGGAAATTTCTGGTGTCGAAGGGAAAAAAGATGCTGGTTATGTTATTAATGTGTCAAAAGATACCCTTATAAAACCTGTATTCAAGAAAATAGAGGAGAAAAAGGAGGAGGAAAATAAACCTACTTTTGATGTATCCAAAAAGAAAGATAACCCACAGGCAAATCCTAGTCAATTAGATGAAAGTCACAGAAAAGAAGACTTACAAAGAGAAAATCATTCACACAAATTTGATTCAACCAAAGATGTCAAAACTACAGTTCCTGTACAAGTAAATTATAGTCAATTAGATGAAAGTCAAAGATCTGATTCAACTAAGGATGTTACAGCTACAGTTCCTGATGAAAATGATAAAAACTTTGAAAATAAGAAGGAAGTTTATCTTAATGAACCAGAGAACATAGCTAATAAACATACCAATATTGATAGTAAATCAATTACTAACAATGATAGGTTGCCAAAAACCGGAACAGTTAGAGAAGGTTTTACACCATTCATTGCTGGAATAATGTTTACCGTAGGTGCATTTCTTGGATTGAAGAAAAAAGATCAAGATTAAGACTAAAGCTATAGATGAAAAAATGGTTTGTGTACTGAGATAGTATGATGATGAAACAGTTTTGTAAAAATAGCTATTTATAACTTAATTATTTAGTTTACTTTACTATTGGTACTCTTTTTGGATTTATTAATGAACTTAGTTTTGATAACTAATGAATTGATTGAAAGGGTTAGTATTGACAATATTGATTAGCAAATAGAGTCTATCAAAATTTAAAGTCTAATAGAGGTGATGAGACAATTTCAAGGAATTAAGTAGCGTTTGGTTGCTTAATTCCTTTTTATTTGGAAGGAAGTTTTTCACCTATTTCCTTATTTTATGGCTATTATTGAACCACTTAGACCGAGATTGAGACCAGATAGGCAAAAGAACTTGTTCTTGAAACTGACCTCTGCTATAATGATTGGTGTAAGGGACGTGAGGTATCAATATCAGATAACTCAAGTTCCTAAAAAAGAAATTGGAGATAAAGAAATGAAAAAATTATTAGGGATTGTATTTTTACTAGCAGCAGCGACAGTAGTGTATTTTGGTTCTGTTGGCTGGCCAAGTTTAGATGTCAACCTCTGGTCATTGATTCCGGTAGGCCTGTTCCTCTTTTTCACTCTAGAGAATCTTTTGAAAAAAGACTACAAGGCTAGTCTGATGTGTTTGATTATTGCTTTTATCATCGCCAATGCAATTTTGGACCTTTTGCCAATTTCAAGTGGCTTGGTAATTGGAGCGGGCGTACTAGCTTGCATTGGTATTGGATATATCTTTCCTGATAAAGAAGGAAAATAGGAATTATTAAAAAAGATATAAAGAAAAAAACACTTCAATCATTGTATTTTAGTTTGATTGAGGTGTTTTCGATTTAGTTTTTTATTTCTGAGCCATCAATTCAACAATCATCTCGATATACATAACAAGGGTTAATAAGAATCCTGCACGCCAGAAGAATTTGATGAATTTAGGATAGTAAAAGCTGCGTTTTTTCAAAAGGAAGAAAAAAACGAGAATAATGGCTAGAAGTGAGAGGGCTAGGCCTAGTCTAGGGAGGAAATTATGGGTAAAGGTTTTAGCTGTAATCAAGTAATACTCAAATACTAAAACTGGAAAAGCCAAATCCGCAAAGTTTCGTCCTAGTTTTTTTAATCTAAAAAGTTTGGTTATGATGATGCAGACTACTAAAGTCAGTATCAATAGTAAAATAGATGCTAATTTCATTAAAATCATACCCATATTGTATCATAAAAAATGGCTAATGGAAACGAGAAACAGAGGAATTTATAGGAAAGTCAGGCTTTTGAGATTGTGGATGTTTTTTGTTATAATGAAAGTTATGAAATCTTATAATACCTTGAATGATTACTATCGAAAACTCTTTGGAGAAAAGACTTTTAAAGTCCCTATTGATGCGGGATTTGACTGTCCCAATCGTGATGGGACTGTAGCTCATGGAGGTTGTACTTTTTGTACGGTTTCAGGTTCTGGAGATGCCATTGTGGCACCGGATGCGCCTATCCGTGAGCAATTTTATAAGGAAATTGACTTCATGCATCGTAAGTGGCCAGAGGTTCAGAAGTATCTGGTTTATTTTCAAAATTTTACCAACACCCATGAAAAGGTGGAAGTCATCCGAGAGCGCTATGAGCAGGCTATCAACGAGCCAGGTGTAGTAGGAATCAATATTGGAACGCGACCAGACTGTTTACCAGACGAAACTATTGAATATTTGTCTGAGTTATCGGAGCGCATGCATGTGACGGTTGAATTGGGCTTGCAGACTACTTATGAAACAACCTCTGACCTGATTAACCGTGCCCACTCCTATGAATTGTACGTGGAAACGGTCAAGCGTTTGAGGAAGTATCCCAAAATTGAGATTGTTTCCCATTTGATTAACGGTCTTCCTGGTGAAACCCATGAGATGATGATTGAAAATGTCCGCCGCTGTGTCACGGATAACGATATTCAAGGGATTAAATTGCACTTGCTTCACCTGATGACCAATACGCGTATGCAACGGGATTATCACGAGGGACGTTTGCAACTGATGAGTCAGGACGAGTATGTCAAGGTCATCTGTGACCAACTGGAAATCATTCCTAAACATATCGTCATCCATCGAATCACAGGAGATGCACCTAGAGATATGCTGATTGGTCCTATGTGGAGCCTCAATAAATGGGAAGTGCTAAACAGCATTGAGATGGAGATGCGACGTCGTGGAAGCGTGCAAGGATGTAAGGCTGTAAAACAGGAGTTTGAAAATGAAAAGACCACTTGAGATGGCACATGATTTTTTGGCTGAGGTTGTAACTCAGGACGATATCGTAGTGGATGCGACCATGGGAAATGGTCATGACACGCTTTTTCTAGCCAAATTAGCCAAGAAAGTCTATGCCTTTGATATTCAGGAGCAAGCCTTGGAAAAGACGCAAGAGCGTTTGAACCAAGCTGGCCTGACAAATGCCCAGTTAATTTTGCAAGGTCATGAGACACTGGATCAGTTTGTGACAGAAGCCAAGGCAGGAATTTTTAATCTGGGCTATCTGCCGTCAGCTGATAAGTCTGTCATCACCCGACCACAGACAACGATTGAAGCATTAGAAAAGCTGTGTGGCTTACTTGTCAAAGGTGGACGGATTGCTATCATGATCTACTATGGTCATGATGGTGGCGACCTCGAGAGGGATGCTGTCTTGGATTTTGTTAGCCAGTTGAACCAACAAGAGTACACAGCTGCCATTTACCGAACTTTAAACCAAGTCAACAACCCACCATTTTTAGTGATGATTGAAAAATTAGAGAGATATAGACATGGATAAACAATACCTACGTGAAAAGCTGGATGCCATGCGCCAGAATTTTGTTGAATCAACCCACCACGAACGAGCAGTAGGTGTGTTAGACCAAGCGCATATGAGCAAAAAAATGCTTAAAATCAAGAAAAAATTAGTTGCTCTTGAAATGGAACGGTGCCAGAGAAAAATTGAGCACAAAGATTGTTCCAAGATTGACCAAAAAATCAAAGAGCAGAAGGAGATATTTGAATCCTGTTGTAAAAAAGATTAAGGAGGAATTACGTGGAATTACTGATTTACCTTATCCTATTCTTACTGGTCTTGATTGTCTCAAGTACAACCAATAAGCTCCTGCCTTTTTTGCCTCTCCCTTTGGTGCAGATTCTTTTGGGAATCGTGATTGGTCTCTTTTTACCCAATACCGACTTTCACCTCAATACGGAGTTGTTTTTGGCACTGGTTATCGGGCCCTTGCTTTTTCGAGAGTCGGAAGAAGCGGACATTACAGCTATTTTAAAACACTGGCGAATCATTATCTATCTCATATTTCCAGTGATTTTTATCTCGACTCTGAGTTTGGGTGGCTTGGCCCATCTTCTTTGGCTCAGCCTTCCATTGGCAGCTTGCTTGGCTGTTGGGGCGGCACTTGGCCCTACGGACTTGGTTGCCTTTGCCTCTCTTTCGGAGCGTTTTAGCTTTCCTAAGCGCGTGTCCAATATCCTTAAAGGTGAAGGACTCTTGAATGATGCTTCTGGTTTGGTGGCTTTTCAGGTTGCCTTGACAGCTTGGACAACTGGAGCTTTTTCCCTTGGGCAAGCTAGTAGTTCGCTCATCTTTTCAATTCTAGGCGGTTTTTTGATTGGCTTTTTAACAGCTATGACCAACCGTTTCCTTCACACATTCTTGCTAAGTGTGCGAGCAACAGATATTGCCAGCGAACTTTTATTAGAATTGAGTTTGCCTCTGGTGACCTTCTTCCTAGCAGAAGAAGTCCATGTTTCGGGGATTATTGCCGTTGTGGTTGCTGGGATTTTAAAGGCAAGCCGTTTTAAGAAGATTACGCTACTCGAAGCCCAAGTGGATACGGTGACCGAGACGGTCTGGCACACAGTCAACTTTATGCTCAACGGTTCTGTCTTTGTGATTTTAGGGATGGAGCTGGAAATGATAGCAGAGCCTATCTTGACCAATCCAATCTATAATCCCTTACTTTTATTGCTATCTCTTGTCGCCCTGACCTTTGTCCTCTTTGCCATTCGTTTTATCATGATTTATGGCTATTATGCCTATAGGACTAGACGTCTCAAGAAAAAGCTAAATAAGTATATGAAGGACATGCTTCTCTTGACCTTCTCAGGTGTTAAGGGAACGGTGTCGATTGCGACAATCCTTCTGATACCAAGTAATCTAGAGCAGGAGTATCCTCTCTTACTTTTCCTCGTTGCAGGTGTGACGCTTGTAAGCTTTTTAACAGGCCTCGTGGTCTTGCCTCATCTTTCTGATGAACAGGAAGAAAGCAAGGACTATCTCATGCATATCGCCATTTTGAATGAAGTAACGATAGAGTTGGAAAAAGAGTTGGAAGATACCAGAAATAAGCTTCCTCTCTATGCAGCTATTGACAATTATCATGGACGTATTGAAAATCTCATCCTGAGTCAAGAAAATAAGGGGGCTCAAGAAGACTGGGCTGCTTTGAAACTCTTGATTCTTAGTATTGAAAGTGATGGATTGGAACAGGCCTATGAAGAGGGGAACATTAGCAATCGTGCTTACCGAGTTTACCAACGTTATCTGAAAAACATAGAACGAGGAATCAATCGTAAGTTTGCGTCAAGACTGACCTATTATTTTCTTGTTTCCTTGAGGATTTTACGTTTTCTCCTGCATGAAGTTTTTACTCTCGGAAAGACCTTCCGTAGCTGGAAGGACAAGGAGCAAAGCCGTCTCCGTGCTCTTGATTATGACCAAATAGCAGAGCTCTATCTTGCCAATACAGAGATGATTATTGAAAGTTTGGAAAACCTGAAGGGAGTCTATAGACGCTCTTTGATTAGTTTTATGCAGGAGTCTCGTCTTCGTGAAACAGCTATTATCAGCAGTGGTGCCTTTGTCGAACGGGTTATTAATCGTGTCAAACCCAACAATATTGATGAAATGCTGAGAGGATATTATCTGGAGCGTAAGTTGATTTTCGAATACGAAGAAAAACGATTGATTACGACCAAGTATGCCAAGAAGTTACGACAAAATGTCAATAACTTAGAGAACTATTCTCTGAAGGAAGCTGCCAATACCCTGCCTTATGATATGGTGGAATTGGTAAGAAGAAATTAGTTAATACTCTTCGAAAATCTCTTCAAACCACGTCAGCGTCGCCTTGGATTATATATGTGACTGACTTCGTCAGTTTCATCTACAACCTCAAAGCAGTGCTTTGAGCAACCTACGGCTAGTTTCCTAGTTTGCTCTTTGATTTTCATTGAGTATAAGATTATAAGTGAAGGAGTGTGACATGAAAAAGTGGTGGAAAGAGCTGATAGATAAGCCTCTATTAAAAGCCTTTTTGTATTATTATCAAGCATCAGATAGTGAGTTGACCAGTGTCGCGGTAGCCTACTATTGGTTGATTTCGATTTTTCCCCTGCTTTTGGTGGTGGTCAATATCCTCCCCTATTTTCAGATTCCTGTGGGAGAATTTCTGGGCTTTATGAAAGACGTCCTGCCCCCAAGCCTCTATGAAGGTGTGGAAAAAATAGCTAGAGAAGTCTTGACGCAACCTTCAACAGGTTTGTTGAGTTTTTCTGTCTTGTCGGCGCTATGGAGTTTTTCAAAATCTATGAATTTCTTGCAAAAAGCTTTTAACAAGGCTTATGGCGTCGAAAAGAGTCGTGGACTTATTTCCCATCAGATGGTGAGTCTCCTGGTCAGTTTTGGTTTGCAGCTCCTCTTTGCGTTTGTCTTGTTTTTGAGCTTATTTGGGCAGATGATTTTGGATTTACTTGCTCATTATTGGACAAAAGATGGCATTATCTATCAGGCTTTACAAGGTTTGGCAGGTCCTCTGACTTACGCCCTCCTCTTTGCTATCTTGGTCATGCTTTATTATTTTCTTCCCAATCTATCTAACAGGAAAATTAGCTATACCCTACCAGGTAGTGCCTTTGTTCTCTTAGTGATTTTAGTTCTACTAACTCTGTTTTCTAGTTATCTCAATTACTATGTCCATCATTTAGTGGATGTCCGAATTTTAGGTTCCGTTCTTCTTGTTGTTATGATGTTTTGGTTTATCTTGATTGCTAAAATTGTTATCCTAGGCGCGGTGATCAATGCCAGTGTTCAGAGTTTGAAAGATCCGAGCTTTAATAAAGATTAACTATTTATCTATTACAAAAGCGCATACTATCAAGGTTTTAGTGCCTGATAATATGCGCTTTTTGATTGTGAAAATTAGTAGATAAACATGGCATCGCCAAAACTAAAGAAGCGGTAGTGTTCTTGGATGGCATGGTGGTAGGCATCTAAGACTAATTCGCGGCCTGCAAAGGCAGAAACCAACATGACCAGAGTTGATTTTGGCAGGTGGAAGTTGGTTGAGAAGGCATCTACAACCTTCCATTCATAGCCAGGTTTGATAAAGATATTGGTCCAGCCAGAATCTGCTTGGATTTGCCCATCAAACTTGGAACCAATAGTCTCCAAGGTGCGAATAGAAGTGGTTCCGACAGCGATGACACGACCTCCATTTTCTTTAACCGAGCGAAGGGTGGCAGCTGCTTCCTCAGAAAGTTGGTAGAATTCTGAGTGCATTTCGTGTTCGTCCAGATTGTCAACTGAAACAGGTCTAAAGGTTCCGAGTCCGACATGAAGAGTCAGATAGACTAGATGAACACCCTTAGCTTGGATTTCTGCCAGCAATTCTTTAGTGAAGTGTAGTCCAGCAGTCGGTGCAGCAGCAGAGCCACTTTCCTTGGCGTAAACAGTTTGATAGCGTTCGCGGTCATCCAATTTTTCGTGAATATAAGGTGGTAATGGCATTTCTCCCAGACTTTCCAAGACCTCCAGGAAAATTCCTTGGTATTCAAAGCGGACAATGCGGCCTCCGTGAGTCAATTCTTCCGTAACGACAGCGCTGAGGCGACCATCACCAAAGCTGACACGAGTACCGACCTTGAGGCGTTTGGCAGGTTTAGCCAGAACTTCCCACTCATCGCCAGCAGTGTTTTTGAGTAGGAGTAGTTCCACATGACCTCCAGTTTCTTCCTTTTGACCATAGAGTCGGGCAGGGAGAACGCGGGTGTCGTTCATGACAAGGGCATCACCAGGTTCCAGCATATCAATAATAGAGTGGAAGTGTTTGTCCTGCATTTCTCCCGTCTCACGGTTGACGATGAGGAGTTTAGAGGCATCTCGTTTTTCAAGGGGTGTTTGGGCAATCAATTCCTCGGGCAAGTGGAAATCAAAATCAGCTGTATTCATATATCTGTTCATTCTTTCTAAGTTCTAATCCTATCCATTATAACATGTTTCAAGTGTGGGCGCTCTTTTTTTAGAAATTAAATCGTTTTCACTTGACAAAAATTGGTCTATACCATATAATAAATATAGATAGAAATGGAGGATGAAAAGATGAAAGTCATTAAAGTTGAAAACCAAATCGAAGGTGGAAAAGTTGCTTTTGAGATTTTGAAGGAAAAATTGGACAACGGCGCTCAAACTCTAGGACTTGCGACAGGAAGCAGTCCACTTGAATTTTACAAGGATATTGTTGAGAGTGACCTTGATTTTTCAAATCTAACCAGTGTCAACCTTGATGAGTATGTAGGCCTTGATGGCGACAATCCTCAGTCTTATCGTCACTTCATGCAAGAAAACTTGTTCAACCAAAAACCATTTAAAGAAAGTTTCTTGCCTCGTGGGGTTAAGGATAATGCTGAAGCTGAAGTTGAACGCTACAACCAAATTTTGGCTGACCATCCAGTTGACCTGCAAATCTTGGGAATCGGTCGCAATGGACATATCGGATTTAATGAACCTGGTACTCCATTTGACAGTCAAACGCATCTAGTAGAACTTGACCAGTCTACTATTGAAGCCAATGCGCGCTTCTTTGACAAGATTGAAGACGTCCCAACCCAAGCCATTTCAATGGGAATTAAAAACATTTTGGATGCCAAGTCTATTATTCTTTTTGCTTACGGTAAGTCGAAAGCAGAAGCCATTGCTGGAACAGTGTCTGGCCCAGTGACTGAGAGCCTACCAGCAAGTAGCCTCCAAAATCACCCTGATGTGACCATTATTGCGGATGCTGAAGCGCTCAGCTTACTTGAAAAATAAGAACAATTAAAAATGAAGACTATTCATATTTTTCGTATGACTAGCTCAACTAATGTATAAATGCAAAAAAGGCTAAATTCCCAAACTAAGTTCCACCGCTAATCCAAGTGGAAGTTAGTCTGATAAAAATCGTAAAAACCAGTGGAATTCCATGTCAGGGTAAGTTCCACTGGTTTTAAACATGCTTGATTTTATAGATTTTGTAGCCGAAAGGAATCGAAAAAAAGAGCGCACAAAATCCCCTCATCTGAAAGCGTTTCAGATTAAGTTCCGCTATGGTGGAAGTTAGTGTGAGACGTTTGAATGGGGTTGAAGATTAGTTTTTAGAACTTATGTTGGAGTAATTTAGACGACTGACAGACGTCTTCTGCAGGTATTTTAGAAATGCCGAGAAGCTTAGAAATCTCTTCTCCATAGGTAAATGCAAAGAGTTCATAAGCTGACTTTCCATTCAAAGCAGCGCGTTTGACACTGTTGACATGAGAACAAACGAGATTGATGTCCTCTTGAGTTAAATTGTCAAAAGAAGTTCCTTTAGGTAGGATGTCGCGAATCAGCGTGTGATTTTTCTCAATTCTCCCTTTCTGGTCAGAGCGATTAGGGTCACAAAAGAAGAGTTTACTCTCTCCTCGCACATCCATTTCGATATCATCAACCCTGGAAACTCTCCACCATTATCGGTAAGAATGACAGGAAAGAGTTGGAAGAAATCTTTGTTAGCTTGGTGAAGAGTGTTCTTGATGTCATAGAGGTGTTTGGTGACCTCAAGGGCAGTTTTATTATTCAGAAGCCTAGCGAAGATAAAGTTACAGAAAGACAAGTTGAAGGTGAGTAGGAGTTTACCTCCCATTCTGCCCATAACTGTATCCATTTCCAGCCAAGAGTCTAGTTGATTAAGGGCTAAATAGTTTTGGAAATCCTCATAGGAACGGCCTTTTTTCGCTTCTTTAGGGATGGAAGGTAGCTTACTTTTCCGTCTTTCTTTGAATTTAACGGCTCTGGCTAGGTCAATCGGAGCGATAGATAGGTACCCTTTTCGGATGTGTCGATAGACTGTTGAGGAGCTGACATCAAGATTGTAAGTTTTGAGGATATGATAGATGTGTTGTCCCTTTTTAACTCCATCAGAAATGACTTTGTCCATTTTCCAGAAGGTCTTGGAATTGAGGGGAGTTCCTTCACGAGCTTCGACAAGAGTTTGTTCGTATTGTTTTTGAGCTTGTTTAGAGAGGTAGAAGATCTTCTTATAGCCACAATTTTGTCTTCTTTTAGGATATCCATTACAGACAAAGGTAGCTTTGTCTAGTAAAGGGCAAGGAAGGTTATGGCATGTAGACTCTCGGACTTGTCTGTTTCGTTTGACTTCTTTGGAAACAGTAGTCGGGTCTTTTAGAATGGACTGTCCAATAGCTTTGAAGGTTTCACCGCGCTCTAAGCCTAATTGGATATCATTGCGGTCTGAAAGGGTAAGGTGTTTATGTTTTGTCATAGTAGACCTCATTTCTAACTCAAACGTCTCACACTTAATTCCACCATAAAAATCCGTTTTAGACTAATTTCCACTTCGGTCAGGTAAGTGGAAGTTACTTTGAGAAGTTATGCATAAACCGTATCATATCAAGCTAAGTTCACAATGTTTGATTTATAAAATGAAAAGGAGTATAATGAGTTAAGCCAGTCTAAAATTTACATAAAAATTTTAGGGGGGGGCTTTTTACTTGCCCTTCTTAATATATATCAACAGATAATTATCGCAAAAGGAGTGTAGCAATGTTTGATTATAAAGGATCGCATGATCGTTCACAAGTAGAGAAAACCATACGGTATAGTATTCGTAAGGTTAGTTTTGGAGCAGCTAGTGTTGCAGTAGCTGCTTTATTTATGTTTTTGGGAAATGGGGCAGTGTCTGCCACAGAGCAAGGTGTACCCTCAACCAATGAAGAAACTCAAAGCTCACCATTGAAAGACCCAGATGTCCAGAATGGAACCTACGGGGCGACTCCAGTAGTCAGTCAGTTGGATGGAAATTCTGGTAGCAGTGAGACTACTGCTCCGAAAGGTCAAGAAGAGACAAGTACTCCAACACCTACTGATGTAAGCGGTTCATCAGTAGCGTCGTCTAGTGTTTCAGCAATAGAAGCTGGGAACAAGACTGATAGGTCATATACTACTCCATCAACAGAAGAAGTAGAAGAAAAGGCTAGACCTGCCTTGGATAAAAAACAGCTGGAAGATTACGTAGCAGAAATTGATGGCAAATTAGCCTCAGGTAGCTATGCGACTAAGACAGATGAAAGTGTCGCAACCCTTAAAGAAAATCTAGAATTAGCAAAACTTGCCCTAACAACAGCCCAAAGTCAAGAAGAGTTAACAAAAGCTTACAGAAAACTTCTTATGACAGCTAGCAGCGGTTTACGTAATAAGCCTAAAGCGCAAGTGGAAAGTCCTAAACTAGATACGACAGAAGGAAAAGCGACTGTCGGTAAGAAAGCTAGCAATACTGAGAAAGCTACAGGAACCAACTCTATCGCAAACTCAGGAAAACATGATTCACGTAATGGACAAGCCCTAGACAGAAACAACCCATTCCGAACAGATGGGACAACGACAGATACTGATCCAGATGCGAATCAAACGTATACATTGCCGGGAGATAGTGCCAATCTTAAAGAAGTTGCGAATAGTTTAATAAATTTACCAACAAAAATAACTAATGAAACAAAGATAACTTCTATTAACGAAGTTGGTGCACTACAAAAGATAGCTCCTGGAGAAGTTAAAGATATTAATGAGTTCGGTGGTTGGAAAGCCACTAGTGGAGGAGTCTTTGCTATTGCAAGAAGAACAGACAAAGGAGTATTTCCTATTGAAACTGTAAACACAGTATTGGTTCAGGATGGACCGTATCGGACATGGTTAAATGAGAGTACTTTTGATCGTTCTAAAGATTATGCCTTATTTTTAGCAGAGGTTAGAACAAAAGCTACTGAAGAAGAAGTTGTAGATGATGGCAGTGTATATGTGGCAGAAAGGCATTACGCGAATAAAGGAATAGGGCTTGCTAAATTTAAAGGGATTGAAAAAACATTCAAAGCTTATTCTAAGTCTACTGGATCTGATGTTATTGTTTCTTTTAAAACAGGATTTACAGGAGATATTGATGGTAAGAAAGCAAAATATAGAGTAGAAGTATTCGCAAAAGATGAGTCCGGTACTATTAGAACAATATACGATCAAACATTTAGCCCTAATGAAAATAAAGAGGATGAAACTAAAAAAGTAGTTGCACCTATCATTGGAAGAGATCAATATTTCGATACGAATAGGGCTTCACTACATACTAGAGGAACATTAAATGAAAAATTAGAACAAGATCCTAATAAAAGAAGATTGGGTACTAGTACGGGAACATTTACAAGTAAAGGAATAGTCTTGAAACCTAATGTTACGGAGTACACTGTTCGTATAAGCCCGGGAGATAATGCAAATCTAGGAATGGGATATCAAGTTCCATGGAAGCAATATGCCTTACCTATTTCAGGACTAGGGTTTACTCTTGAGCAAGATACAAGTAGGGTTGCTAAAGCACTTTTACAAAGAGTTTACAATAAGTTAAAAGAAACAGAAGAAAAAGATACCAAAGGAAAAACAGAAGCAACTATCAATGACTATAGAACACAATTAAAAAATGTTAATAAATTATTGACAGGAGATTTAAAGAAAACTCAAGACTATAAAGATATCGTAAAGACTGTGTTAGCGGCTCAACAAGCGTTAAGAACTGATAAATCAAAATTAGATACTGCAAATACTAAATTATTAAATTTAATAAATGAAAATCCAGATCCAAGAATCGGTAAGACACTAACTTCTATAACCTCTTATGATTTTGCAAAAACAGAAGCAATCAATGCTCAAACAGAGGCACAAAAAATATTAAATCAAGATAATCCGGATCCAGATGTAGTAGCTACTATTGCAAGTGAATTAAATGAAAAATTAGCAGAATTAAAAATAGCAAGAGCTGAATTAGTAGATAAAGCAACAGA